>NZ_JBFUHJ010000770.1:0-1334 GCF_056402455.1 Paenibacillus sp. P4_A7
GCAATAAACTCTTTACTTCCCATACGAAAAGACAACAAAGAGCCAGACGTATCATCCAGCTCCATCTTATAATGGCTATTTTCAACTATCATTGCGTCCACGACCTTCCTCAAGCTTAATGGTTTCTAGTCCATTATAGAAGAACTCGCTGCAACAATCGGTGGCAGATCTTTACTTAAGAGTAGTCAACTTTGTGATCTCGTCCCTCATCCGGCTGGGCGTCAAGCCTGTTAGCTGCTTGAAAACCTTATAAAACTGTTTATTCCCTGTGTACCCAACGCTCCGCCCAACTGCATCAACTGTCAAATCCGTTTCCTTCAGCAGCCGAATAGCCTCATCAATTCGCTTTTCATGGATGAACGCTGTCAGACTTTTACCATAGCATTCTTTAAAAATACGGCTAAAATATGACGGATTATAAAAGCATTTCTCGGCAAGCTCCTGCAGTGATATTTTCTCAAAGCAATGTACTTCGATATATTGCAGAATCTCTGGAGCCACTTTATTCAGCTTCTGTACAACCCTCTCGCTGTCCGCTTTTCGCATCTCCCTGAAGATACGCGTAAGAACGACCTGTAAGTACCCTTGAATCGCCGCTTTGTAGCCAATAGCTTTTCCAGCAAACTCAGTCAGCATGCGTTCGAGCAGCATTTCAACTTCCAGCAGCGTCTCACCATGAAAACGCACCTTCGAAACTAGCTTACTCACATTAGGTCCAAATTCTYCAAACGATGCTAAGGTTAGGATTTCTAGCGCATTCTCAGAATCCACAAGCTCTTTACCTATGAATTCCGGCTTGATTAGACAATTAACAATTGTCATTTCGGCTTCGGATGAAAAGGAGTGCGTTTGACCATAGTTGATAAACAGCATATCCCCTCGTTCCACCGGATATTGGACACCATTAATGACATGCTCCCCCGTACCCGAGGTGATATAGACGATCTCGATGAATTGGTGGGTATGCTCATAATCGCTTTTTGTCGTTGCATAACGAAAAATATTAATATTCTCATCAGGACGAATGTTATCCGAGAGCTTGTATTGATGCATGCTATATCCTCCGCTGTGATCCCATGTTGAGTTTATTTTATCACAGTTTAGCAAAGAGCTTAATAGGTGGATATTGCATCTTCCAGATCGCGGCAAGAACGCATGATGCAGGTTATTCCCTTACAATTTTAAACCGTAATCCTGAAATTCAATCTAGATCATTTCCAAATTTAATCCATGTAACAACAGATAGCTGGTTTTAATTCATTCGCAAATGGAATACAGGCGCCTTTATGGTATTTTGGTGAAGGTTTAAGCTATACGCAATTTAAATATAGTGA
>NZ_JBFUHJ010000771.1:0-1326 GCF_056402455.1 Paenibacillus sp. P4_A7
TACAGGGATCGTTCAATCGAGGAAAATATAAGTTTATTCACAAAAATGAGAATGGGTGAATATCCTTCTTCTTCAAAGGTTCTTCGGGCAAAAATAGACATGAGCTCATCTAATATAAATCTCAGAGACCCAATCATCTATAGAATTATACATGCCGAGCATTATCGAACAGGAATTAAATGGTGCATCTATCCGATGTATGATTTTGCTCACCCCATTCAAGATGCTATCGAGGGGATTACACATTCCTTATGCTCAATTGAATTCAAAGATCATCGCCCTTTATATGAATGGGTATTGAAAGAACTGGATATAGATGAGGCGCCTAAGCAAAGAGAGTTCGGAAGATTAAATCTAACAGGTGTAGTTACGAGCAAACGCTATTTAAGACAATTAGTTGAGGGAGGATTTGTTGCTGGCTGGGACGACCCGCGACTTCCAACGATCCGTGGACTCAGAAGAAGAGGCTTTACACCCGATAGTATAAGAAGTTTTATTGAGGAAATCGGCCTCATAAGGAATCAATGCACGGTAGACATAACTATGCTTGAACATGCTTTGAGACAGGATTTAAAAGCTAAAGTAACAAGTGTTATGACCGTTATAAATCCATTGAAAGTTGTCATTACTAATTATCCAGAGAATCAATCGGAACTGTTATCGATTGAGAACAATACAGAAAACGAAGCTTTAGGAAAGAGAGACGTACCTTTTACAGGTATTATATATATAGAAAAAGACGATTTTATGGAGCAGCCCTCTAAAGGTTTTCACCGGTTAGCTCTTGATGGGGAGGTGCGTTTGAAAGGGGCTTATTTTATTAAGTGCAATGAGATTATTAAGGATGAAGAAACTGGTGAAATAAGTGAACTTCGCTGTACTTATGATCCAGAAACCAAAAGTGGAACGGGCTTTGTGGGACGGAAAGTGAAAGGAACAATACACTGGGTTTCTGCACTTTTCGGGCAAAAAGTAGAGATACACATGTACGATAAGCTGCTGATTGAGCATGATCACGTGCATGATGAAAGCAAGAAATGGGAAGATGTCTTTAACACTAATTCTTTGATTATCTTCAAAGATTGCATAGCGGAGCCGTTCTTGGAAAAGGTGCAACCGGAGGATAAATTTCAATTTTTTCGTCATGGCTATTTCTGTGTAGATCATAAGTATGAACTAAGCGATCGACTGGTATTCAACAGAATCGTATCATTAAAAGATTCATGGAATAAAAAATGAAGAAAAACCGGCTTATGTAATTGAATCTTCTGTGAAAATGTTTGATGTAAAGAATGTAAATGAGGGTACTTTCGGAAAGTAAGAAAG
>NZ_JBFUHJ010000772.1:0-1324 GCF_056402455.1 Paenibacillus sp. P4_A7
GTAAGTAATAATCAGTATAAAAGAAAACGGAAGTATTTTTAGAAAGGCAATGACCTTCCAAGCAAACAGGCCAAACAACGCGACGAGTACACCAGACACGATCGCTGCATAATATCGTTTCTCCTTAGGTCCCGCTTCTTCATTGCTGCAAAGCATACTCATCATTCCGCCAATGTTTATGGTGTGACCACCTAGCCATCCGATTGCTATCGTTGAGAGACCAGATATCGTTATCGTTTTCGCAGCAGATGGCTCGTAGCCATTTTTGCGAAGAGCTGCTAAGGCAACGAATAAATCATTGCTTAGAACAAGTATAGCTAAAGGAAACGCTAAGGATACTAAACCGCTCCATGAAAATTCCGGTGTAATAATATGTGGCAGCGCGAACGGGATTTGCTCTATTTTCGGAAAGTCATAACTGATCCAAAGAGCAAGCATTCCCATGATGATGACTCCTATAACGGGAGGACATTTTTTAAACAGCCTCGGAAATAAGAAAAAACCAACCAGCGCCATCCCGCCTACAAAAGGACCATCCTTAAATGCCGGAACAATCTGTACAATATGGTTGAAGATTAGACCTGCGAGCATTGCGTCCAAAAGTGGTTTTGGAAGAACCGCAAGCAGCTTATCGGAAAGTCCTGAAAACCCGAAGATCGCAATAATTAAGCCTGCCATTATACTTGCACCAGCCAATTGTGCTACCGTAAATTGTGAGACCGACGTGCTTAAAAAAGCGACAGCCGTAATCGAATGGGCGCCGCCAAAAGGAATCTTATAGCGAATCGACAAAATCACATTAAATAAACCGCCAAAAAAATAAACAGTAAAAATCCAAGCCACTAGCTCAAGACTCGTAAACCCAGCCTTTTCCGCACTGCTGACAATTAAAATCGCTCCACCTGTACAAGCTAGTAATGCGGAYAAAATACCGGTTATCACTTGCTGTGAGGATAACCCTAAAGATTTTCTCATTTCTAAATCATTGCTCGCATTGTTTTTCATTTTTCTCTGTCTATTCCCATCCAGTAGATTGAGGTGTTCATTTCTCCCTTGATACCCATGAACCATCGTATAAAGTTAGCATTCCTGTAGAGCGTTAAATATCCGCTTTGCAAAAAAACGAGCGCCTCGGTACGATGGAAGTACGCAACGGGTCATAGCCCTAAAAATTCCATCATCCAGGAGGACGCTCTATTATGAAGTTTAAATCGCAGGACAAACAAAATCAACTCATTGAAAAAATTACCGCTCAACATCTGGTCGTCGGGATCGACATCGCCCAACAAACGCATGTCGCTCGTGCTGTTAACTTTCGAGGGAT
>NZ_JBFUHJ010000773.1:0-1314 GCF_056402455.1 Paenibacillus sp. P4_A7
CGGTTATCTACGCGTCATGTTCACCGTTGAAGACATTGACGAAATGGTATCCAGACTCACTAAGTATGGTGCTCAGCTCGTTGGCGAAGTGGTTCAGTACGAGGACTCGTATCGTCTCTGCTACATTCGTGGAAATGAAGGACTTCTAATCGGTTTGGCGGAACAACTCGGTAATAAATAAGTGATGTTTAAAAGAAGACTTAACTGAAATATACATTACTAGAGTAAAAATAGAAACAGAAAAGCAGTGTGAAAGTATCTCGAAGAAGTCGGGTGAATCATATAAACACCGCATTCACGCTCCGGGTCTGGGCGACCCTCGGTCCCGGAAACAAGGAACGAGGAAGTAATTGCCGGGACACATCCGCACCGACTAACCGCATCGCGGCCGGCAGCAAGCTGCCTTAACTCGGTGGGACTTCGTGATGCATGAACTTTAACGGAAATCAATGCAAAACCAAATTAAAGGGACTCAACTAACGGGTACGATAGTCCAATAAGAACAAGACGGTAGCCGTCCACAAGCTCGGTTGCCTTTTTTGGTTGAAGTAAAGGACAGATTAGGGCAATTAGGTGATGAATAAAAACGTTTTATAAAGAGGGTTTTAAACATGGAGGTGGATACTATCTTTGCGTTTGTTACTCTTGTGGGAATCTTTTTAATACCTATTATTTCTTTTGTGTTCATGTACATTCTATTAGAAAAATACAACACAGTGAATAGGATTGTTGCTTCTATTTGTTTCGCAGTAATTGTATGGACTCTAATATGCTCAATTCTTTTATATCAAGGTCTTATTGCAGCATAAGTAGTTAAATATACACTGAGTTTTTTCAGTTAACGGGACACGTTAGTTGAACAAATAAGGGGCAGTTTGCTGCGGCAGCTGCTCCCTTTCTTTGTTAAGCTAACGGGCAGATTAATATAACATCTCTTTGCTCTTGAAATTCCTACATATGATATGATGGAATCGCTTTTTTATGTTGAAAAATGATCAATTTAGAGGGACTGGTCATATGGATTTTGAAATTGTAGCTGGAGAACGCATAGGAATTTTTCATTTAGGATCGACTTTGGAACAATTAAAAGTATGCCTGAAAAATCATTATAAGATTGAATTGAGAGAAGATTGCTTAGTAGTTAAGTCAGATAACTTATGGTTCTGGCTAGATGTTAAAACAAATGTCATATATCTAATAATGGCTCTTAATAGCTTCAATGGGAAGTTTTTAGGCGAAATTGGTATAGGCGATACTTTATCTGATGTTGAATTTCGGATTGGAAAGTGGAAACAAGAATATGATGTATACGAA
>NZ_JBFUHJ010000774.1:0-1307 GCF_056402455.1 Paenibacillus sp. P4_A7
CTTATAACCTTGGCAACTTCCTTAGGAGAATTTTGTAGCAGTGCTTGTTCTTTTTGATTCGTGTCTTCAAGTAACGATACTTTATAATCCTCGTGATCGATCTTGCTTATTTTCCAACTGTTATTTTCCTGGCGGAAATAAAGCTTAATCACTAGATTCTTTTTTATGGCAGGTGTTAGGGATTCATAGTTTGTTGTAACTGATGCCTCAGTGACAGAGCTAAATAAAAATTCGCCAATATCTATCCCAACAGGCTCTGAAAGTACAGTGTCATAGAACTCGTTCGTTTCAATTGGCCCATAGGGGCTAACATCTGCTGTAAAAAGCTTTCTCGGTGAAAGGCTTCGGTTGTAATAACTATTAACCAATTCTTTTAGCGTTTTTTCATGAGCATAGTCTAGTTCTTTGACATCTACTTTATTATTTATTACGTTATGGGAGATAGCAATTTTGAAAACATCCTCCATAACTTCTCTAGGGAAATAGGAGCGATGCTGAACGAATTCAATGGGCTTGTCTAAATAATACATGCCTTCTGAGAACTCAATCATATCTTCATCCAAATAAATGATAAAGGTATCTTCCCCGATCCAAAGCTTAATGGACTTATTTTCTGCATCATAATTAAACGTATAGCCAAGCTTTTCAAATATCGCTCTAAAGGGTAAATAGACTGTCTCATGTTTTGATATTGCTTCCGCATGTTCCAACTTACTGTCATTTACATAAATAGATAAGGTTGATCTTTCTGCAAGCACATCATGAGGTAATAAGCTAAACATAATACAACTTACAATTAATATGACCAGCGATTTAAGCTTGTACATCGTAATATTCCCCTTCACATAACTTCGTATTTTTATGATTGCTTGTGATGCGTCCTCCGAAAAAACAATCAGAATTGATTTTAGCAGATACGATGCTAATGCACCATTTATTTCCTTATATCGAGAAGCATCTTTGGAATATATTCATAGCTATACAATCGATCATCTTTGATTTATGACGATAATAAAAAAAGCCATCCCTTATCGGGAAAGGCTTGTAAGTGTAAGTGTGAATCAGTTGTTTTAAGTGGATTCATTTATAAGTACTTTCGGATCGTTTCAGCCAACTGAGCGGCAATGTTGTTCGCTCCAGAAGCAAGATGATGGCGGTCAAACCGTAACTTGACAAAACGCTCATCCGTATCAAGCGCCTCGGAGAATAATCCAGATAACCCGCGAGCTTTGCGATCGATTTGAAGCAGTAAGTCAACACCATTCTCATCGGGGTAAAAAATGATTTCCAATTCATCTAGTTGACCC
>NZ_JBFUHJ010000775.1:0-1306 GCF_056402455.1 Paenibacillus sp. P4_A7
GCTTGCTGAACAGCAGCCTTTATTAAGCAGTCAATTGTGGTTTCATAACGATATACGGGATAATTTTTACTACGCCTCTTATTTATTCACAGCTTCCATTCATCATGCAAACATTCTTCAATTAAATGCGGAAGCTGCTAAAGCAAAAGCGACTAGCGTGTTATTAGAGATCCTTCGTCTTCAAGACCAGAATCCTGCAAGTAAAACCTATGGTCATTGGCCACTAAATTTAGAGCCATCACCTCAGCTCGCTAGCCCGCATGTTCTCCCAGTGGAATTGATGGGCAGTTTAATGGCTTATTTTACAGTGAAGCACGAGGAAGATTTCAGCCAACCGCTCCTAGAAGCGTTTAATCAAGCGCTCACTCATATCTATCGAAGCGATTTTTATCGTCAGCCGATGACTCATTTCATCCATCATGAAGCCAAGTATACAGCAGCCAAAATAATATTTGGTGAGAGATTCGGAGACTCCGTGCTTGTGGAGGATGGAAGAGAGTCTTTGCAGCTTACGTTAGAGCATATTAAGCGATATGGAATGTCCGAATATGGCTCGTTGCCATGGTTTTGGCATTGGTTACAAGCCTTCACCTGTGCATGGCAGTTGACGAACGATAAGGATTTGAAAACTCAGCTAAGTGAAATGCTGGATTATCTTTGGAATGAAAGAGCAGTCTTTTATTTAAAAGGAGCGTGGGTAGGGACTCATTCACGCGGCTTGAAACATGATATACCGCTTGATGGAAATGTTTTGCATGACTATGTCCAATTCGGTGATTTCAAGCTTCCGGATAAAATGCCTCGCACGGAATATGCTGGCTTTTTATATTATCAGGCAACAGAATCGGCGCTGCAAACTGCTGTTAAACGCAATAAGCCAACTGAAGTGAACAAATTGATTACGAAACATGCAGACACAGCAGATGAACTCAGGCTGCACAACTATGCATACATAACAGAAGATTTTGCGGCAGGAGGCATGTGGGAACGCTCCTTGGAGTTTGATAATGAGCAGCATCGTTGGGACATTAGCCTTCCGGTAAATGATGAAGTTGGTATTAACCAAGCTTATTTCTACCATCCTTCGGAGGCAAGCGCCGTTCATGACCCTAGACATCAAAGTGAATTTACCGAGGTTCTGTTTCACAAAAATACGATTATAGCTCTCTATCAGATTCCAGATGGACAATATGATTCCATCATTGGCATTTTACCTTTAACTGATTGGCAGCAAGAACCGAATCTGCTAGCGGGGCAAACGACTAAACTTTATTGGGCCGTTCATTTGATGCAGCCTTATCAATTA
>NZ_JBFUHJ010000776.1:0-1298 GCF_056402455.1 Paenibacillus sp. P4_A7
GGGTAAAAGTGATACTAGTTCACACTTGGTTGAGATTGACTTCAAGATGTATAGGTTCATACCAGCAACATATGAAGTGGGGTGGAAACATATCATATTACGATACTTGATTAATCCCGATATGCCTACATCTATCACGATAACAGTGGCGGTAATCAAGCCGTGTTTAGTGATGCTGGAATTCTATCAAAAATTCAAGTCGTAAGGAGAACGGCGGCCAGAATAGATATGAATAATCCGTATGCGTGGCATTATCAAGTTTGCATTCGTGCAGAATTAGATGGGGCAACGGGGCGAGTTCTCGCCAATAGGGTAAAAATAAGTGTAGGGTGAAAATTTACATCCCATAGAATCAAGTGTATAATTTGCTGAAAAGGAATAATAAAGGTGGTATAATGGGGAAAATAATAAGTGTTTTTCGTAGGTTGAGAGGAATTACTAAATTTGGAGTAAATAATTATAGTTATTCTTATAAAAATTGTCCTTCAATAAAAGGGAAAATGTATATTAATAAAATAGGTAAACTTAATATCGGTAAAAACCTTGCAATTGTTTCACTACCTTGGTCTACTCAATTAACGGTAGAAAAAGGAGCATCCCTCACAATTGGAGATAATGTTTTTATTAATGCAGGGTGTGGTATTGCAGCAACTAAAGAGATAAGTATTGGGAATAATGTAAAAATCGGACCAAGAACAAGTATATTAGATAGCGACTACCATCTGCTAGACGAAGACATAGATAAAGATCAATTAAGAAGACCAATTATTATAGAAGATAATGTTTGGATCGGTACAAGGTGTACTATACTTCCAGGAGTAAGAATAGGTAGGAATTCTGTTATAGCAACAGGTAGCGTTGTAAATAAAGACATACCATCAAATGTGTTGGCAGGCGGAATACCTGCAAAAGTAATTAAGGAACTTAGCGTGTCTGATGGTTGGATTAGGACTTAACTTCACTATAGTATTAAAACAGGATGTTTATTATTAATAGTTCTAAGTAATTCCCTAATTAATTCATATTAGGACCATACTACGACAGAACGAGCGCCCACTAAGGCGCTTTTTTTTGTATTTGACGGATTGTAATATGAAGTGCGACACCTAGAAAAAGAAATAGCCCAAGGAAGATAGTTGTAAAATGGAGTCACCACAACAACCATTACACAAGGAGAATCTCACCATGGGTTATACACATTTTAGCATAACCGAACGCAGCAAACTAGAACTACTGCTCAAGATGAAATGGTCGACTCGAAACATTGCGAAGGAACTGGGCAGTCATCATGCGTCTAT
>NZ_JBFUHJ010000777.1:0-1295 GCF_056402455.1 Paenibacillus sp. P4_A7
AAAGCAAAAGTTACTGTCCAAGGCAAGTTGCGTGCTTTTTCCTAAGCAAAAGTTACTGTCCAAGGCAAGTTGCGTGCTTTTTCCTTCCACTTGGAATGAACCGTTCGGTCTCGTTCTCATCGAAGCACTGGCCTGTGGAACACCGGTACTCGGTTTCAGGAAAGGCGGTGTGCAGGAAGTGTTGAAGGGATTGCCTAAATTGCTATGCGATAATACGGAGGATATGGCTGCAAAAGTGTTGAACCGAACAGGCTTTCCATCCGCTAAAAAATGCCGAAGCTACGTAAAGAAGCATTTTTCCGACAGAATAATGACCGACCACTTTCTAAAACTATACGACAAAATTATTAAAAAAAATGAATATAAAATCATTTCAAATTCGTTATGGAACGAGCAGAAGGCGAATATGAACACTTCAGATGAATTCGAATCTAAAGGAGACGTGACATTTTGAAAATTGTGCAAATATCCCCCAATACGATACCTGTCCCACCTATAGATTACGGCGGTACGCAACGTATTATTTACAGTTTGACGGAAGAATTGGTCCGCCGCGGGCATGAAGTCATTTTATTTGCCAAGAAGGGATCCAACACTCGCGCTACCCTAACCTATGAATATCCTTCTGACGATATCGAGACTCATCTCGAATTTATCATACGTCACATCCCCGACGATGCCGATATGATTCATGACCATTATGGGATCGTAGCAACAGCAAACCCTCCCATTCCAACCATTAGAAGCTCCCATTCGAAAAGAATTATCGGTGTGCAAATTCCAGTCTATGTCAGTAATATGGTTTTAAAAAAATATGGAGAAAATCATGGTTACTTCGTGTACAACGGCATTAGACTTGAAGATTACAAATTTAAGAAGGCCAAGCATGAATATCTCCTTTATTTGGGCAGAATGATGGAGCATAAAGGCGTCCATCTCGCGATCGAAGTTGCGAAAAAAACAGGGAAAGAGCTGATTATTGCCGGAACCTTTAACAATAACAAATTATATAAAGATTATTTTGATTCCAAAATTAAGCCGCACCTCAACGAACAGATTCGTTATGTCGGACCCATTGGTGGCAATGAAAAGCAAAAGTTACTGTCCAAGGCAAGTTGCGTGCTTTTTCCTTCCACTTGGAATGAACCGTTCGGTCTCGTTCTCATCGAAGCACTGGCCTGCGGAACACCGGTACTCGGTTTCAGGAAAGGCGGTGTGCAGGAAGTGTTGAAGGGATTGCCTAAATTGCTATGCGATAATACGGAGGATATGGCTGCAAAAGTGTTGAACCGAAC
>NZ_JBFUHJ010000778.1:0-1292 GCF_056402455.1 Paenibacillus sp. P4_A7
ATAAAAGAATGGAAGCATCAAAAGTAATAAACGACAAAATGACAATCGTATTTTATGAAAAGCTACTGACTTAGTTAATAGGATTCGATAGGCTGTTACACTACAGCGTTCATTATCATTGCTATGTATTATTTAGATACCCTCTAATAAGGCAGACAGATTTTTCTGAATTTCAGCAAGCCAAATCATTTCCTGTGCGAAACGGGCGAGTGGGACACGATGTTGATTCATGTTAGCCTTAATCCACCAGGAGCTTTCCATATACCACAATAACTGTAATGAATATGTTAAATAACCCTATGCCACAGTGCGCTCCTCCCTGTATCCTTCCATTAGAGCTGAAGCCAAGGAGACATCCAAGGTATTATTTAAAGAATATGATATAACAGCACGAGTTACATCTAGTTATGGACAGTCATATCATAATCGATCAAAATCTAAAATTGAAGTTAATCTTTTATCATTAAATAAAAGATTACTTACCCAAAGGTCACGATGCGCCCATCCTAATTGAAGATATTGAGTATTTCCATATTTAATTCTTCAGTTGCTTTATATTTAGTTTCCTCTAGCAATCGCAAGCTTCTGCCACTGGCCGCCGGATAAATCTTGTGCGCCTTCATACCTATCTCGTTCCATTTCAGATAAGTCATTAATGTCCTTCAGATAAACATTCACTTTTACGATATGATGAATGGGAACGTCGACTTGCAGAAGTGTATTCTTTCATGTAAAAATATGTCATGAATCTGTTCTGTGAAACTTTCCCCAAATCCTCGATGTAACCCTAGAAAAACTTAATCTCCCGCGACAACTGCTGACGAATAACTAAACGGAGTCGTCGTTATTCTTGAGATCACTAACATATCCCCTTTATTTCACAAACTAATTTTCCAAAATATCAGAATATTTGTTCACCAATGTATTTTGCTTTTTCGAAAAACACTGCCAATTTTGCTACTCAAACGTTATAACGCTATAGTGCTCATGCACAAAGAAAGGGAGCCGATTATAATATTGGCTACCTTTCATTATGCATGATTGTTGAATTATTCTAATACCAGGAAACAGTAATAAGCGTTAAAGGTATAAAAGAATTTAACAAATCTCAACTCGCACGCACTCTCCGTTAATACGAGAATGTTCACAACTAGACCATTCTGTCCCCGTATCTGGTTCAGGGTCTGGGTCTGGGTCTGGGTCTGGGTCTGGGTCTGGTTCTGGTTCTGGTTCTGGTTCTGGTTCTGGTTCTGGTTCTGGTTCTGGTTCTGGTTCTGGTTCTGGTTCTGGTT
>NZ_JBFUHJ010000779.1:0-1282 GCF_056402455.1 Paenibacillus sp. P4_A7
TAATCGATGTGCCGTTGTAGCTCAACTGGTAGAGCAACTGACTTGTAATCAGTAGGTTGGGGGTTCAAGTCCTCTCGACGGCACCATTTTTTTGGCGGGACGTAGCTCAGCTTGGTAGAGCACCTGGTTTGGGACCAGGGGGTCGCATGTTCAAATCGTGTCGTCCCGACCATTATTTTAACAACATAACTTAAACCTTTGAATCACTAATCATGCTGTCCGAAGGACATATGATGATAGTGGTTTTTTTGTGTTTCAGTGATAGTTCAGATAAATATCAAGTTAAAGAATTAATAAGGAGTCAATTTGTGATCTTTAGAAATTGTTGATTATTTATGGCTGATGTAGGGCAATTTAAATACACAATTAACCATTGGATTCAGGTTCAATAAAAGGAGTGATCTGTTGCGAAAACATAGCATGTCGTTAATGATGATGCTGCTTACGGCAATGATTTGGAGCGCAATAAGCCCAGTTGTAGCAGACGCAGGGCCTGGCGTGTTTCACTTTGGTTTCAAGAAGAGTGTGGAAGGCAGACTACCTTCCATTAATGAAGAAGGCTTCAAGGACATTGTTACAAAATACGGAGCGCTGTTTCTCGGTGATACGAACAAGAAAGAGCTGTTCCTGACATTTGATAATGGCTATGAAAACGGCTATACGTCAAAAATTCTCGATGTACTCAGACAGAAAAATGTACCTGCAGTTTTTTTTGTGACTGGACATTATGTTAAGGATCAGCCCGAGCTGCTTAAAAGGATGGTCACGGAAGGGCATATTGTGGGTAATCATTCTTGGAGCCATCCGGATATGACTCAGCTCTCAGATGGACAGATTCAAACAGAACTCGATAAGGTAAGAGAACAAGTAGTTTTACTTACTGGACAGAAGGAAATGAAGTACCTTCGTCCGCCGAGAGGTATTTTCAGCGAAAAAGTACTTGCGGCAAGTAAGCAGCTTGGTTACACCAATGTATTCTGGTCAGTTGCCTATAAGGACTGGGATGTGAATGCGCAAAATGGCTCGCAGTACGCTTACAATCAAGTGATAAAGCAGCTTCATCCAGGTGCGATTATTCTATTGCATTCTGTCTCTAAGGATAATACTGAGGCATTAGGTCGAATCATTGATGAAGCGCGTCGTCAGGGGTATGAGTTCACTAACTTGGATCAGCTGACGATGAATTAGCAATATTCCACAAGTTAAACTGACTACGAATTTGCAAAAACCTTAGCCAATATGGTTAAGGTTTTTTGGTTTAATCTATGCATAAGTATTAGAC
>NZ_JBFUHJ010000780.1:0-1280 GCF_056402455.1 Paenibacillus sp. P4_A7
ACGCTATAGCGGGTGACCCGCCGGAATACCTCCTTCAAGGAATGATGTTGGATAGATACTCAGAGTTCGTTGATCATACAGCGAAAAAGGCAAAGTTCGACTCTCCCTTATTCGTGGAATTGATGAAACAAATTAAAAAAATGTACGATAATAAAATTATGACTTCCGAAGCGGCGGATATAGGCAAGCAAATGTTCTCTTTTATCGATTTGGGATCGCCGGCAGACTTTATCAATGTTCTGCATCAATTCTTCTCAAATCCAAAGCTGCTGCAAAAACCAGAACAAAAAGGTGGAACGAGGTTTATCCCCCAATCTCGGTTTGGGATTCAAGCCAAATCTCCTGTTAAAGAGGAGGCTTGGAAGTTTATTGCCTTCCTGTTATCCGATGAGGGGCAATCCCTGCAAGAGAGAGAAGGATTTTCACTGCTTAAATCTGTGAATGAGAAGAAGCTGAACGACATTCAGGAACAAGTTAAAAGTGGAAAGTACAAGCTTGAAGACGGGAAAACACCCAAGGTGTCGGACGAACAATTTACTCAGTTCAAACAGCTCATTAGTACAGCGGATAACTATGCGATGGTAAGTACAGCGATTGTCATTATAGGAGATGAGTCCAGAGCATTCTTTAGCGAACAAAAGTCTGCGGAGGAAGTAGCCAAGCTGATCCAGAACAAGGTGGCAACCTATTTAAACGAGTAGCAAATATTGAGGCTGAAGCAGCGCATCTTTTGCGCTGCTTTTTTTAAAACTATCAACATGGAAAATAATATAATCAATTGAACATTATTACACAAAAGATGAGATTTTTAGTATTATAAAGTAGTATGGATTACCTCAAGATTGGAACAACGCTTGAGATCTTAGGCCAGAGTGCTATATTGAAGTTCAAATTTGAGATGAAGAAACAATAAAAACTAATGCGAATAAAAGTACAATCACAATGAGACCCAGCCTAGGATGATATTAAACTACGGTTGGTCTTTTTTGTATTATAGTGATAGCTGCAAGTCAAACTGAGGAGTGAAATATAAACATGGAGAGTCTGGATTTTAACCGTCAATRGCTTATTAAGAAATTCGATGAGATACAAACGCGTTTCTTTAAGGCAGTTGATCAATTAAATGATGAACAGATCAATTGGAAACCAGACACATCTAATCATAGTATTGCTGGCTTGGTTAGTCATATTGCCGGAAATATTCAAGAACGCATCATTTTAGGAATCATGAAGCAAGAGATTAACATCAATCGTGTAAATGAGTTTAATGTTGTTTACCC
>NZ_JBFUHJ010000781.1:0-1246 GCF_056402455.1 Paenibacillus sp. P4_A7
CCATTTAACGAAGGCCATATTATCATTTTGCCGAAGCAGCATTTTTATGAGCTAGAGGATCTAACACCTGAGGTTTTATCTGCGATTATGCAAGCATCAGTGAAAATGAGTCGAATCATGAAGAGCCTTTTTAAACCGGACGGGATAACCATTTGTCAGAATAGCGGAGTGTTTAATGATTTGACTCATTACCATATGCATGTTATCCCTCGCTATACAAACGATGGGTTTACTTGGTCAGAACCAATATTGGATCATCAAGCAGAGACGAGACTAAAGCAAACTAAGGAAGCTATGTTAAATGAAATGATGTCTAAGGACCAACTTGGAAAATAACTTTTTGGTTGTCATGAGGGAAGGTCAGGTGTTACTTGGACGATAATAATTCCACTAGAAAGCTGCGAATTAAGAAGCCCATTAGTACGATCGTATCCCTATGTTTAATGTTTATAAATATAGCTTTAGTATCCCGTACCTTATGGACTGCAAGAGATAACATAAATGGCTACATACTTTCAATAGGATTAGGTTTCTTAGTGCTTTTAATAGGCTACATTGTATATGCACTAGTAAGCCATCGATCAAAGTCGTTAGACATAACATTAACTGAAAATGGAGTCTTAATAAAAGATCAATTTATTCCTTTAGAACAGATAGACAAAATTATGGTAGATGGCTACTTTAAACCCACATATGGTATAAAGCAAAAAGATGAGCGGTTTGTGCCTGCATACTTATGCTTTAAATTTGCAGAAAATATCGAAATGTCAGAAAAGCATCTGTTCAACTGGGCTGAACGAAATAATATTGAAATATGTAAAAAAAAGGGTCCGTGGAGATTGATATAACGTATCGATGTTGCAATTTTTTCAATTTCTTATAAGATTGTTTATACAAAGAAAAATACAGAATAGAGGAAATGTCTTGAAATTTAGACCTTGCATAGATCTACATGATGGTAAAGTAAAACAAATCGTAGGGGAAACACTCAATACTGAAATCATTGAAAACTTTGTATCCACGTATGACTCATCTTATTATGCATCACTTTTCCAGAAGGACGGCCTAACTGGCGGTCATGTGATTATGCTTGGAAGCGGGAATGAAGAGGCGGCGATTAAAGCACTTCAGCAATACCCAGGCGGTTTGCAAATTGGCGGAGGAATTACGACGGAGAATGCATCCTTTTACTTGAATAAAGGAGCATCGCATGTCATTGTAACGTCTTATATTTTTCGTGATGGAC
>NZ_JBFUHJ010000782.1:0-1244 GCF_056402455.1 Paenibacillus sp. P4_A7
CAACAACGATATCCCGCCCATTTGAACGACAACTGCTCGCCCCATATTACCAACTAAATTAGCTTGAAAGCCTTCTCCGAAGCGGAATTTCCCATCTCCAACACGTTGAACAATCCCCTGTATTTTTAATGGTGTTCCCGAATCCTTGCTGATGGAATKCCCTAGTGTAAGTGAAATAGAGCTGCCGACTCCCGCTTCAATTGCTTCCGATACCCCTTGCGCATCGACCATCGTAAGGAGACACTTCCAACGTTGTTCTGCTTGATGATGCAGCAACTCCCGAAGTACGAAGTTGCTATCGCCAGGGGATCCCGCACCCGGACTATCTGCTGAATCGGAAACGATGACTGGACCATTGTGCTTCTGTTCTGCGAGGATCGCAAGTACTTGGGGCACAGTAAATAGACTGACATCAAACTCACGTCTTTTTTTCCAAGCTAATTTTGCTAGACGCGATGACTCTTGTTCGTTACGCACTTGATCTTCCCCTACTACAACAACAGAAAATCCCATCTCAGCAATATCCAGCCACGGTTGTACAGCAAACAAAGAAGTCACGATGGATTGACCCAAGCGTTCCCCTTCCGCAGCTTCCTCTAATAATTCAGCCATCGGACCGCTATAGGTCTGCTGGTTTTCAGCTGGTAAAATCATCGGCACTTTTCTCAACGTAACATGAGGCTTCACTTCTCCTCGCAGAATGGAGAACAAAAGCTGGCCTGCACGATATGCGGTCTCTTTGAAATCTACATGTGGGAACGTGCGGTATCCGACTAGACCGTTAATCTGTTCCACCATTTTTTGAGTGACATTAGCATGTGAGTCAAGCGTAATCACGATAGGAATAGATTTACCGATTTTCTCCCGAATTGCGACTAGCAATTCTCCTTCAGGATCCTCACAACCTTCGGCAATTTGTGCCCCATGCAATGCAAACAATACACCGTCTATTGCAGGAGCACGCTCTATCCATTCAACAACAGCTTGCTTGAACCAATCAAGGGAGGATCGGGAAATCCCGCCAGATGAAACCGCGCTGGCAAACAGTGTGGGAATCAATGTCGCGCCCTGCTCTTCTATAACTTGCTGAAATCCAAGTAGTTCGTTATGTATTGTTGATGGTTCCTTTAGTTTATCCCCTTCAATAAAAAAGTTCTGTCTGAAATCCTCTATTGTACTCGTTAATGGACTGAATGTGTTTCCTTCCTGTAGGATCCCACCAACTAATATATTCATCTTTATTC
>NZ_JBFUHJ010000783.1:0-1243 GCF_056402455.1 Paenibacillus sp. P4_A7
ACGCAATTGAATGCCACGCAATTGAATGCCGTCGAAGGGTTAGCATCAGCGGGAGAACCGGATGTTCTTATTTCGAACAGCAGCCTTGGTTATCGATTGGATATTTCTGCCGATTCAACGCTTTTGTCCAGCTTAGGGATTTCAAGCGGAGAGAAGATAGAGGTCCAGGTACGTACTGTCCAAGGGCAACAGACCCTTATGATTGACGGCACGATTGATGTCGTGGCGAATGCACAACCGCGTACCGAGAGCTCATCTGGTAAAGATGCGAGCCAGACCCTAACGATCCCTCAGAAGGCTCTTAGCATTAAGGTCGTTAATTCCGAGCTGAAAGGGGGTGAGCAGGCAAGGATCAAACTCGAGAAACGCTCACAGCAAGAGGGACTGGTCATCTCCAACGAGGCAATTCATAAGGACCATGACGGCATATTTGTTTATAAAATTGACTTGCAAAGGGGTGCATTAGGCAATGTCTCTATTGCCCGTAAAGTCCGAATTCATTCTAGTGAAACGAATGACAAAGAAACGCTGATTCAAGCGGATAGTCTTTATGAAGATGACCTGATTATTATGGAAAGTAGCGAGCCTTTACAAGACGGAAACCGTGTTCGTCTGCAATAGTTAAGCATGTATACGATAAAATGATAGGAGAATTCATACAATGAAAAAGTGGCTGTGTATAATATTTATTGGTATTTTAATCACGACAACGACCGCATGCAGTTCTGGAGGTAGCGAGGAATTGGCAAGTACGGGGAAACCGGTAATCAAAGAGGGGAAAACAGTCGTTACTTTGTCTATGCAACAACCGAGCGCATTTATTCAGACAGCAGAGAAAAAGTTTGAAGAAAAGTATCCCGACATCGATCTGCAAATTCAGACCACAGATGATTATGAAAAATACCAAAAAACGACGAATGCAGCGCTGCTATCAGGGAAAGGCCCGGATATCTTCGATATAAGCCATTTGCCTATCGACGATTATGTGAGCAAAAAGATCCTCCTGAACATGGATGAGTTCATGGAGCAAGACAAAACGCTGAATAAAAGCGATATGCAAATGAACGTTTTGGATGTATTGAAGCATAATGGCGGTATGTATGCCATGCCTTTATGGTTCTCCCTGCGGGCGTTTGTAGGCGATGGGGACCTTCTTAAGAACGCGAATGTCGACGATAAGCATTGGACCTGGAAGGAGTTTGAAGAGATTTCGAAGAAACTGGGGGGGGAGGGCACGGAACAC
>NZ_JBFUHJ010000784.1:0-1241 GCF_056402455.1 Paenibacillus sp. P4_A7
CATTTGAAGCTGTTCGAGCTTGTACAGCTGCTCCATACCACGGATGTAGCCTGGCTTGCCCCACATACRCAAGCTCTGTAGCGAGGGAAACCGATCGATGACGTCTCCCAGATCGATGTCATCGACAGAGCACAGCTCCAGCTCAGACAAATGCGTGAGACCCCACAAGAAACGGTAGGACTTCACCGCCTCGCCATTCAATCGAAGCGTGATACCGCGCCCTTCCCGCTCGTGCTTGATATAAACATCATGCTGCAAACTTCCCTCAAACGTCATCCGATCCATGTCGTTAGGAGCAAGCAGCTCATGGATGTTTTGCGGCTTCATTGTGATTTCTGTGATGAGCGTGTGCTGCAAATCTACCGTTCCACGGCTGTCTTGAGTTCCAGCTCCAGCTTGTAGATAAAATCATGCGTTCTTACATAGTTCTCCATTGCAGAGCTCCAATCGAAAACAGTCAAGGATGTCAGACAAGGCAGACGGTCCAATTCCGTGTAGTYGGTTAGGTTCGGGATTCGGTCCAGAGAAAGCGATTGGGTGCCCCATCGCACCATTACTCCGGCAATTTCCACCTGTTGGCTGCTGTCTGCCTTGCTGGCAGCTTTGAAGTTATGTCGTTTGTYCTCCGGAATGCGCTCCCACTGCAGCTGACGATACAGCTTGGGATTCCAGTCTCCGTAGCTTCTCGGCTGCTCTTCCACAAGGACCTCAAAATTTCCAATATAGGTATACTCCGGAGGAATCGGACCCGCACTAATTTTATGATCCAGATGATCACTCCAAAAATAAAAATTGATCACAAGCGGCTTTACCTGCCTCAGCTGATCAATGGAAGGAAGCTCTCTCCCGGTCCAATGCAACATCAATGCAGCGTAACTGTCTTTTTCGTTCGATTTGCTAGCTGGCACAATATGCGTAATCTGGCATGCGACATAAGCGTTTAATTGCGGATTCCAGAATCCGAATACGTCACCTGGTTGTATCGTCATGTGTTACTCCTTTCAGTGTTCGAATGCGGTCAAGGGCAAGCTGAAGCCAACGTTCAGACTCCCTGTACCTCTCCATTTCCCATAACAAATCACCGTAACAGACCGCAGCCCTAAACATAATTATACTATAAAGATGGAAAAAAATATGAAAAATATTGTCTCAACTACAAGCCTCTGAACCGTAAATCAGATGTTCCCTCGACAATTGAAAGAACCAGTGAAGTCTAGCGTCCCTAGTATACGACCCAATAA
>NZ_JBFUHJ010000785.1:0-1236 GCF_056402455.1 Paenibacillus sp. P4_A7
CAGTAGATGTAAGTGAAAAGTACATCGTTCGCAAAATGAGGACATACATATTCGTGCGGATTCATAATCTCTTTAATCTCGCTCTTTCTAGCAAAAAATACTTGATTTGCTTCTTTAATGCTTTCCGGCTCAACCCTTTGGAAAACATTAGTCACGGGAACTCCGACAAAATGCTTCTCCTCAAGAGTAACGATCTCGATTTGATTGTTCTGCATGAACCTCTCTCCTCGCAATATGGGTTGGAAGAAATATTCAACTTTGATTATTCAGGGAATCAATAAAGCAGCCTGCTCAACAATGAATAGTGCCCCTCAGTCTTTTTTGGTAGCTGGAGACTGATGAACATCAAACATATTTCCGAACGGATCATAAAAAGTAAAGAACTTACCAATAACCCCTTCGTCATTAATTTCATTGACTTTTGTTCCTAATCCTTTTAAGTGATTATGAAATCCTTCTATGTTTTTCACTTTAAATCCAATGGAATAATGATCTTCCCCATTTACGAGAAAGGTAGATGTTGTTTGATCATTCGTTTTAACCAAAAACAGACTAGGACCTGTTATAAAGTCAACTGCCGCCAATTCTGTGTTTTGGAATAAAACCTTTGCCCCTAATTTATCGCGATACCAATCTAAAGCCATTTCAAGATCCGAGACTGGAATTTCCGTGTATTCAATACCTTCAATAAAATTTTCTTCCAAACGGATTGTCTCCCCCAATAAGATAGTGCTTAATCATTTATTTGTATAAACTCTTTCAGACATATATTAACTAACAAATAATACCACAAACAAGTTATAATTCATTGGCAAAGAACAATTAAAGCTAAAGAATCCTGCCAGTTAGCTTAATGAAGGGCTCAAACTGATCCTCGAATGCATCTGCGGACCGAGTGATGAATGTCCCGATGCGTGAATATGGTGTTATAGGATGTCATCGAATTCTCTGAGCAAAACTCAAAATCTATTTAATTGTGTCATATAAGTCAGTTTCAATAATTTTCATTTCTTTTTGTCCCCATTCATCTGAAATCTCCAGATGCCAGGATCTATGTATTCGTTCAAATTTATTATCCTCTATCCATCTATGAAGTTTTTCATATGTGTTACTTATCTCGTAATTGGGTCCTTTATGTCGGATGACTGCATATTTCTGTTTTGGGACAACTAAAGATACCATTCCTTCTGGCACTTCTTTAATTTCATTTACTTCAACACATGCCCAGTAACCATC
>NZ_JBFUHJ010000786.1:0-1228 GCF_056402455.1 Paenibacillus sp. P4_A7
ATTGTATGTGTAAATCCCAAAGATATTGATTACGAAAGATTGTCAAATATTAAAGACAGGCTTTTGGAAGAATATCCAGTAGTAACTAAGATTGATACGATAATTTGCTCGATTGACGATGTATTAAGTAAACCAAATGAGTGGGGTTTTTGGGTTAAGATAATTTGTGTTTGCATATATGGTCATGACGTTGGTGAAAAAGTACCACCGATAATTATTTCTCCAGAGTTCATTTTAGACTTAAATACAGAGACCAAGGAGGAAGTAGATCGTATACATAGTTTACTTTCTAATGCTAGTGATAACACAATGAAAACTAGATATATTAAAGGTTACTCTAAGAGATTAATTCGTGCATTATACTCTTTGGTTTTAGAAGATACAGGTGTATGGCAAGATGACATTATTAAGATGAAGAATGCCATATTAAACTATTGTGAGATTGACTCCGCTTTAGTTGATTATCTGTATGCTTGTTACTTGGATAGTAATGTACTTGTTGAAGAGTTTCTGGGAATTGCAGATGAAGTATATAGCTATTTTGAGAACGCCTTAAATGCAATGGCTGCTTCCAGAACTTCCTTCGGCTAACACCATATTGACGCTCCGGGTCACTCTGAGAAGCGAGTGACCACATCCAGCCCCCTAAGCCCGTCGGGACGTCACTGCATTAGGTGTTCGGCAAGCCTCACAATTATAAGCAGCGACTCTAATTAAAACATAAGACTATTGAGCTAACGGGTAACGATACTTGAACGCCAGACGGGCTCCTTGCTGCCCGTCATTTTGGAGTTGGGAATTTGGATGAACGATGGTGAAAAATACTTATATGTAAATGGCTCACGCATCAGCACAAACTGTTACGGAGTGTATGAAAATGCTTTTGATGTTGCATGAGACTGAGAGGGCAGGCGTGGAACTGATCATACGTGTGAGAGGAGATCTGGCATGGACTTTATTTACGAAGATGAAACGTTGACTGTAACTGTTGTTAAAGCGATTCAAACTGGAGATATCCCATCGTTGAAGCGACTTCTTGAAGAGATTCCGGGCTTGGCTACGGCAAGAATCATCGGAAGAGAGAATCATAACGAAGGAAAAAGTTACGGAATATCTCGAACACTGTTGCATGTGTTGACCGACTGGCCTGGTCACTTTCCTAACGGTGCGGCTTCTGTGGGTACGTTAGTCGAATTCGGTGCTGAGGTGAACGCTCGGTTCACTGGAT
>NZ_JBFUHJ010000787.1:0-1221 GCF_056402455.1 Paenibacillus sp. P4_A7
TTAGGTTAAGCTAGTAAGAGCGCACGGAGGATGCCTAGGCACTAGGAGCCGAAGAAGGACGTGGCGAACAACGATACCGCCCCGGGGAGCCGTAAGCAGGCATTGATCCGAGGATTTCCGAATGGGGAAACCCAGCTGTCGTAATGGACAGTTACTTTCAACTGAATACATAGGTTGAATAGAGGCATACCAGGGGAACTGAAACATCTAAGTACCCTGAGGAAGAGAAAACAAAAGTGATTCCGTCAGTAGCGGCGAGCGAACGCGGATTAGCCCAAACCAAGGAGCTTGCTCCTTGGGGTTGTAGGACGTCTCACATGGAGTTACAAAGGTGTTTGGTAGGCGAAGAGGTCTGGAAAGGCCCGCCAGAGCAGGTAAAAGCCCTGTAACCGAAAGCAAGCACTCTCCGAGACGGATCCTGAGTACGGCGGGACACGAGAAACCCCGTCGGAATCCGGCAGGACCATCTGCCAAGGCTAAATACTCCCTAGTGACCGATAGTGAAGCAGTACCGTGAGGGAAAGGTGAAAAGCACCGCGGAAGCGGAGTGAAAAAGAACCTGAAACCGTGCGCTTACAAGAAGTCAGAGCCCTATTAATGGGTGATGGCGTGCCTTTTGTAGAATGAACCGGCGAGTTACGATCACGTGCAAGGTTAAGGCGGGAAGCTGTAGCCGTAGCGAAAGCGAGTCTGAATAGGGCGAATAAGTACGTGGTCGTAGACCCGAAACCGTGTGATCTACCCCTGTCCAGGGTGAAGGTGCGGTAACACGCACTGGAGGCCCGAACCCACGCATGTTGAAAAATGCGGGGATGAGGTGGGGGTAGCGGAGAAATTCCAATCGAACTCGGAGATAGCTGGTTCTCCCCGAAATAGCTTTAGGGCTAGCCTCGGTTAAGAGTGTCGTGGAGGTAGAGCACTGATTGGGTGCGGGGCCCGCCAAGGGTTACCAAGTCCAGTCAAACTCCGAATGCCATAGACATGTTTACCGGGAGTCAGACAGTGAGTGCTAAGATCCATTGTCAAGAGGGAAACAGCCCAGATCATCAGCTAAGGTCCCCAAGTGTGTGTTAAGTGGGAAAGGATGTGGAGTTGCAAAGACAACCAGGATGTTGGCTTAGAAGCAGCCATCATTTAAAGAGTGCGTAATAGCTCACTGGTCGAGTGACTCTGCGCCGAAAATGTAACGGGGCTAAACACACCACCGAAGCTATGACATGT
>NZ_JBFUHJ010000788.1:0-1218 GCF_056402455.1 Paenibacillus sp. P4_A7
CCTCATACTTTAGCTGGCTATTTAAACAGGAGACAGGCCAAACCTTTACATACTACCTCACTCAATTCCGAATCAGTATAGCGAAGGATTTGTTGAAACAGGACAAACATAAGGTATATGAAGTGGCTCAATTCGTTGGCTACAATGATTATAGACATTTCTGCAAAATGTTCAAGAAATTCGAGGGTATCTCGCCTAAAGATTTCAAGCAAAGAGGAAAGTAATTAGGTCATGAGAATGATTGAGATATACGCACCGTGTTTTGCAAAGGGTTCGAAGGCAAACACCTCTAGGATTGAGGAAGGTGTTTGTCTTATTTTTATTTAAGCATGATTAAATAGTGTCAGCGTTCTAATAACTAAAATAACGACACAAAATCCAATTTGGACAGCATATTTAATTGAAGCGTTTTCATTTATATTTGGTTTAGGGGTAAGTAGTGCTAAAGAAGGGGGCGGTGATATTGATAAATAGTTTAAATAAACAAAAAACGTTATATTTGATGCTGTTGCCGTGTGTAATCTATTTGATTATATTCAGCTATGCCCCAATGTACGGAATTGTTCTCGCTTTTAAGGATTTCAATATGTTAAAGGGCATAATAAATAGTCCTTGGGTGGGATTCAAACATTTTGAGGCCTTATTCGCAGATTCTTACTTTCAGACTGTCACTTGGAATACTTTGAAAATTAGCTTAATGCGACTGTTGTTTGGATTTCCGGTTCCAATCATTCTAGCTTTATTACTTAATGAAGTAAGAATTAATAAGTTTAAACGTACTATACAAACCATCATATATTTACCCCATTTCATATCTTGGATCATTATTGCGGGAATTTTGAAAGTTTTTCTTACAACGGATGGTGGAATAGTCAATCACGTCATTATGCTATTTGGATTTGAACCTGTCCCTTTTTTAACTAGTAATACCTATTTTATTCCTATGTTAATAGTGTCAGACATTCTTAAGGAGGCGGGATGGGGAACAATCATCTATTTGGCGGCCCTTGCTGGAGTAGATCCTGAGCAGTATGAGGCAGCGATGATTGATGGGGCGAATCGCTGGAAGAGATTAATCTACATTACACTACCTGGTATATCGGTTGCGATAAGTATTATGTTGATTCTAAGCTTAAGTGGTATTTTGAATGCCGGCTTCGATCAGATCTTTAACCTTTATAGCCCGCTTGTCTATGAAACAGCAGATATAATCGATAC
>NZ_JBFUHJ010000789.1:0-1215 GCF_056402455.1 Paenibacillus sp. P4_A7
CCCATATACTTCCATTTACTGCACGCATTCTCCACGCCGCCCTTGGAGGTTTTCACTCCCATGTCTTAACGGGTCAATGCCCTCTCATTCCTTCGTTACGCCTTTCCAGGGGGTGGAGGCCGGTCTTGCTAACGGTACGGGTCGGTGCCCTTTGGTTTAATACATCCGGTACTCCGTGCTTTCTTTGAAATCCTGCGAATAAGCCAAAACTCGTACAACGAAACGGTAGATTATTGGTTAAGCTGCTAACTGAATAGGCAACGTTTTAGGAGGGTTGTAGGCTTCACCACTGCGAGCCATTCCAACTAAGATTCTGGCTACTTTACCACAGAGCTTCATAATAGACCTCATTTTCTTCATCTTCTTTATCTGTACATTATAGGCATGCATGGCTTTGAACTCTGGATTGTTCGCGACTAAACTTAAGGTCATCATAAAGATGAACCGACGGAGACGAGAACGTCCACGTTTGCTAATCTTCATCTGCCCGGTCCATTTACCTGAGCTTGCTTCTGCGAGGTTGAGACCAGCATGACGTAGCAGGGCATTGCCGTGTACAAAGCCGCTTAAATCGCCCGCCTCCCCTAGAATACCAGCCAGCGAAATGGCACTAATCCCTTTGACAGCAAGCATGGATCCTGCAAATGGAATGCGTTCTAAAACGGCAACAATCTCTGTTTCTACCGTTTGCAATTGGAGGCAAGCAAGGTCGTATTCATCAAGAAGTTGCTTCAAGTGAAGTCTATAGGCGTGCGATGCTTGCTTAGAACCAACAGAACGGCTGGCAAAAGAGAGTAGAGCTCGGGCTTTTCGATCACCAGAATGCCGTTTCATAAGGGATTTCCAACCTCGTAAGATATCTTGTGGCTGTAATTTATCCAGTTCTTCAGGCGTAGGGAAAAGACGAAGTGTGGCAAGTGAACCCGTACACATGATGTTCTTGAAGACTTGTCGCAGCTCAGGAAAAACAACGTCAACCCATCGATGGATTTGGTTTTTCGCACTAACGAGTCTCGTGACGACTGAGTCTCTGTTGGAGAGATAGACACGTAATTCTTCAAATGCTTYTGGTGTGTTGCGAATGAACGAGTAGTAGCCGTTTTTGACCATATCTGCGATGACTAGAGCATCCTTTTTGTCACTCTTGGATGGCGTATTGTCGCGGTTCTCTTTATTCTTTTTCACGAGATGTGGATTGACTAGAACGACTTCAAA
>NZ_JBFUHJ010000790.1:0-1212 GCF_056402455.1 Paenibacillus sp. P4_A7
CTTTTGGATACATTGGAACTAGATTCATCGCATCTCGTTGTATGCGCTGGTAATCATGATATCCAACGTTCAGAAACAGTGGGTATGACTCCTCCAACAGAAGCAAGAGATGCAGACCAGTGGCTGCGAGTTGAGTCCTGGGCTAATTTTGTTAGGACATTTAATCACTACAATGCATTCTGTGCAGAATTCCCAATTGGTCCACTGCAAATTGGTGAAGGTGTTTCATATTTGGCAGGGGTACGAGAAATTGAAGGACTAAATTTCTTAGTTCTTAATTCTGCATGGTTCTGCCGTGACAATAATGACCGCGGGAAGTTATGGCTCGGGCTACCTCAACTACAACTTATGGTATCGAAAGGCCAGTTATTTGGAAAAGAAGACTACGATAAAGCACCTCTTACTTTGGCTGTGGTACATCACCCTAAAGGCTGGCTAACTGATGGAGATCAGGGTACCTACAAAGAGCGTCCTGCAGCATATAGGTATTTAGCTGAGCGTAGCCATTTAATTTTCTCAGGGCATGTTCATACTGCACCTGAGGCTCCAAGCCGTGTAAATGGTAAAGCGTTTGTGATTCAAGGTGGAGCTTCTTACGTAGGAGATCAGTATAGAAATAATTTCGGACTCGTGAAAATAAATAAAGAAGATCGGTCGGCAACACAGATTCCATTTGAGTATGACCCACGGCAAGAGGTGTGGAACCGCCAACAAGAATACCCTTTTTTTTTAAATGTAGGTAATCCCCCAAACAGTACACAAAGTGCGAATGTGAATGTTTCTCTAGAACCAATCAGTTCCCATGGAATGAATATTCTTCCTGCAGAGCAGTACTGGAGTAACTTAAAAACTATTTTAGACTCCCCACCGCTTACATCAGATGTATTTCTCATAAATCGAGGTGAAGCTTGTGAGAAACTTGACGAAGTATTTTCCTTGAAGAAAACTCAGCTTAAGATTGAAACATTTTTTAGAAATCAAGTAGGAGACTTTGTTGCAGCCTATATTGCATCTTTGAATGAAGAGACAAGGGTTGAAGTTGGTGGTAGGTGTTTCATTATTTCAAATGCGGAAGCATGGAGTGCTGTGACCATAGCCTCATTTCTTGGTCGCAAATTTTGATCTAGAAGATGGGGAACACAATGGTATTCAGCTATTAGAACGAGCCCTTCACGGGGGACATTCAGTTATCTATGGTGGAATGCCAGGAGG
>NZ_JBFUHJ010000791.1:0-1211 GCF_056402455.1 Paenibacillus sp. P4_A7
TCCATATTGAGATATTCCTTTATAGGAGCCATCTTCTAGACGAGGTATGGTAAGGGAAATGGGAATACTCTCTCCCTTATCCCTAATAGTAACGGTAAACTCTGTTGGGTAATCCTCTACAAGCTCACCATTCCTTAGTTCAAATCCCACATAACGCTTATTAAATAAAACATCACTGCTTTTCGCTAATTTCCGTTCACCGATTAATGGATACCAGCCCGCCTCTTTAGGAAGGTAGATCCGATCCGATGCAATAAAGGAATGCTCCAATAACCCATCGTAACGATATTGACTCATATTGCCTTCATAATTCAAATTCAAATCGAATTGTTCGCCATGCTCAATCTTTTCTGGAAAATGAACAGTTAGAAGATCATCTTCCCGAGTACAAGTGACCTCCGAATTGCTCAAACAATCCGTTATCTTTAACTGGTTATGTAAGGTAAGAGATATCTCGTTAACGGGAACATCCCCCATATACTTAATCGATAAATGACTATTGACTTTAATCTGGTTCTTCTCGGATGGAAACTGCACATTTAGATTCGTACGCTCCATTGAAAAATTAGATTTTTTATTATCTGATTTATTATCGTGAAATGAAGACATCCCCTCAAACCCTGCTATTAAGTATTGTTTCCCTGTATGAACAAATTGCTCAATTGCGCTATTGTATTGCGTATAGCGAATTCCACCTACGACAACAGCAGGGATAAGTAGAAAGATCATCAACGTGAGTCCCCTACTTTTTTCTGTTTTCAATCTACGAAAGGGACGAAAGAGTAGGCACGCTACAGCTATTAAAATAACACCGAGCAACATAGCTGCAATTTGGTGCAAAATAACTCCTTCAAATACGCGATTAATCCCCCATATACCTTCAAATGGAGAAGCGATAAACATAACATCATATAAGCTTAGTAAGTTTAATCTCGGGTTTACGGGCGCGAATCCATAGCTATTGGACTGAAGCAATAACGTAACACCCAGCAAGACTGGTATACAAAAATAGGCGAACCTATTTTTAAGCCATATACCGAACAAAAATCCGAATGAAACAAGTAAAAAGAAAGCACCTTCCAACTGAAAAAATAAAAAAACCAGGTTTTTAATCCCATCTATCGTACTCATGCTTCCAGTTGAAAACCATATTCCTTGAATAAGCAACGTTATGAATGTGATACAAAGACCATACGTTTGGGCGACCAGCC
>NZ_JBFUHJ010000792.1:0-1211 GCF_056402455.1 Paenibacillus sp. P4_A7
ATAATGGACAGACAACCAGGCACGATTCTAACGTATGACTAAAGACTGGTAGTGTTTCTTTTATATAATGCGTCACATTGAGAATCATTGGTATATTAGGCTGTGATACCAGCTCCATTACTACTTGTGAACCGATTCTCCTATGATAGGAAATCCAGACCATTGCTT
The DNA here is from genome assembly GCF_056402455.1 of Paenibacillus sp. P4_A7. NCBI lineage: Bacteria > Bacillati > Bacillota > Bacilli > Caryophanales > Paenibacillaceae > Paenibacillus > Paenibacillus sp. P4_A7. The sequence continues at coordinate 169 of NZ_JBFUHJ010000792.1, forward strand.
GCCTCATCCAAAATCGTATCATATAAACCTATGAAAGCAAATTTTCCGTTGATCCTATAATGAAACCTATCAATAGAAATGACAGCTTAATCGGCATTGTGCGACAGCTAAAAAAAACAAAAGGCCCATGTGTGGATTCGTGTAAAATGGAAGTAACTTCACCACCATCATTTACAGGAGAATCCAACATGAGCTATTCAAACTTACCTAAGTCGAGCGAGGACAACTAAAGACTCTGTACTAGCTTGGAACCACTTGCCGAGCAAGTGCAGACCGGAAAGGCCGATCTGATCTACATGAACAGCTCTCCTTTCCCCGGCTTTTCCGCCATGGCATTGATCCAGGTGATGCTTCTTTGCTCCAGATGGGGCATCCATTGCGACGGTTGGGGGACATCGGTGACGATGACGTCGATATCTTTCAGATCCAATATTTTATAGGGACAGCTATTACCAAACTTCGTATGGTCCGTCATGACGACGGTCAGCTTGGCGGTACTCGCCACTTTGCGCAGCAGATAACCTCGCTCCAGATCAAAGCCCGTGATGCCCTTATCAATCGTAAATCCGTCCACCGATATGAGTGCCTTGTCGACATGGAAATTTTCGGCCATCGTCTCCGCCATTCCGCCGGCAACCCTAGAATACCGGGGCAGCACCCGGCCCCCAAGCAAATAGATGTGACCGCTAAACAATCCCTTACCGTACAGATCCATAATTAGACGTAGCAAATCAAATGAATAGACGACTACTGTAATGTTCTGCTTATCCTGTAGGTAGTAAACTACCTGCATCGGTGTGGAACCGTCATCGACGAAGACGACATCATTGTCTTCTATCAAGGAGGACGCCGCCAGACCTATTTTCTTCTTCTCCTCAGCACGCACGACTTCCCGGTTAAGATGTGGAAGCTCCTCTCTAGAGACATTAACTTTGACCGCACCGCCGTAGATCCGCTTCAGAAGTTTCTCCTTCTCCAGTTCTTCCAGATACCGGCGGGTCATCTCTCCCGAAACTTTCAGCTTCTCGGATAAATCTGACGTG
>NZ_JBFUHJ010000793.1:0-1210 GCF_056402455.1 Paenibacillus sp. P4_A7
CTTTTGAAGCGTTAAGGTACGGCACACTCTGGCCGGCATTATTTAGTCCATACGAATCTAAAATCACTAAAAAAGTCAGGGAAGAAACGGGTGATTAATGATGAAAATTACGCTGGATGAAGAATACTACAAGCTGCTCCATGAATTGCAGGCTGTTGATTTTGTATTGTTGGAGTTGAACTTATATTTAGATACTCATCCTATGGATACAAATGCAATACAGCAATATAACAACTATGCTTTGTTAAGGCAGCAGATAGCCCAATTGTATGAGGCAAAGTATGGTCCCTTGAAAAATTTCGGTCAAAGCTTCTCAGGTGTTCCATGGTCTTGGAATGAAGAACCGTGGCCTTGGCAGGTATAGAAAAGGATGGAGCAAGCGCGAATCTAAAAGGAGGTACTGTAAATGTGGGTGTATGAGAAAAAGCTGCAATATCCAGTTCGCGTAAGCAAATGTGATCCTATGATGGCCAAGTTTCTATTGGAGCAATACGGGGGAGCAGATGGGGAGTTGGCTGCAGCATTGCGTTACTTGAACCAGCGGTATACGATACCCGGAAAAGTAATCGGATTGCTGACAGATATAGGTACGGAGGAATTTGCACATCTCGAGATGATTGCCACTATGGTTTATAAGCTGACGAAAGATGCGACACCAGAACAGCTAAAGGCCGCTGGTTTAGGAGCTCATTACGTTGCTCATGACAGCGCATTGTTTTATGAGAACGCAGGTGGCGTCCCATGGACGGCGGCGTACATTCAAGCAAAAGGTGATCCGATTGCGGATCTCTATGAGGATATTGCAGCGGAGGAGAAGGCGAGAGCTACTTATCAATGGCTCATTGATCTGACGGACGATGTGGATCTGCAGGACAGCTTGAAGTTTCTGCGCGAGCGTGAGATTGTCCATTCGCTGCGGTTTCGGGAAGCGGTGGAGATACTTAAGGAAAAGCGGGATGAGAAAATATTTTATTAGATATATACCTCTATACCTCTCTGCAGTGATACTTGGCTGTGGGGAGGTTTTTTGTGCTTTATTGAAGAAATGCAGTTCTGGTGTCGCATCTTTCGTCAGCTTATAAACCATAGTGGCAATCATCTCGAGATGTGCAAATTCCTCCGTACCTATATCTGTCAGCAATCCGATTACTTTTCCGGGTATCGTATACCGCTGGTTCAAGTAACGCAATGCTGCAGCCAACTCCCCATC
>NZ_JBFUHJ010000794.1:0-1197 GCF_056402455.1 Paenibacillus sp. P4_A7
CCGATACTGATTCTAGCGCTAACTTAGACTGCGTAACCGACTCATCTTGCAACGCTTGCTCTCCAACACTATTGTCAGCTAGCTTCTCGGTTGTTACGCTGCCGGTTGACAGATGCTCTGCTTCTACACTTCCAAGCGCCAGCTGCTTACTGCTAATTGAGCCTGACTTCAGYTTGCTGCCAACAATGCTTTCATCTGCTACTTTATCAAAAGTAACCACGTCATCACCCAAATGGGCTAATGTTATCGTACCTTTTWGAATGTTGTWGCCCTCGACCGTTTCTGGCTTCAGATGTTTTCCAGTCAATGACTCTGGCTCCAGATGCTTTCCGGACAGCGTTTCGGACTGCACATGCTCRCCCGATACTGATTCTAGCGCTAACTTAGACTGCGTAACCGACTCATCTTGCAACGCTTGCTCKCCAACACTATTGTCAGCTAGCTTCTCGGTTGTTACGCTGCCGGTTGACAGATGCTCAGTTCCTACACTTCCAAGCGCCAGCTGCTTACTGCTGATTGTACCTGACTTGATCTTACTGCCAACGATGCTATCCTCTGTTACTTTATCGAAAGTAAGCACATGGTCAGCCAGATGGGCTAATGTTATCGTACCTTTTTGAATGTGATARCCCTCGACCGTTTCTGACTTCAGACTTCTTCCAGACAATGACTCTGGCTTCAGATGCTTWCCGGACAACGATGCGRACTGYACATGCTCRCCCGATACGGAGTCTWGAGCTAACTTAGACTGYGTWACCGACTCATYTTGYAAYGCYTGCTCGCCAACGCTTCCTTCTGCCAGCTTCTCAKCAGTYACGCTGCCGGTTGACAGATGCTCYGCTTCTACACTTCCAAGCSMCAGCTGCTTACTGCTAATTGAGCCTGACTTCAGTTTGCTGCCAACAATGCTTTCATCTGCTACTTTATCAAAAGTAACCACGTCATCACCCAAATGGGCTAATGTTATCGTACCTTTTTGAATGTGGTAGCCCTCGACCGTTTCTGGCTTCAGATGTTTTCCAGTCAATGACTCTGGCTCCAGATGCTTTCCGGACAGCGTTTCGGACTGCACATGCTCGCCCAATACTGATTCTAGCGCTAACTTAGACTGCGTAACCGACTCATCTTGCAACGCTTGCTCGCCAACACTATTGTCAGCTAGCTTCTCGGTTGTTACGCTGCCGGTTGACAGATGCT
>NZ_JBFUHJ010000795.1:0-1193 GCF_056402455.1 Paenibacillus sp. P4_A7
TTACGAGAGAGATAGCCATAGTATTTTGCACCCCCTTTCATTGGGTTTTACTATTAGTAAAAAACATGTTTGAAGGTAAACTTACATAAGTTCTACTCTGTAATACGTCCAAATGGTTTGTAAGTTCCAATAAAATTTGTGATCGATAATCTATTCAACACACTATTCAACAAAAAATGCAAAATACCTCTTATTTGGCACTTTTTAGCCTGTAAATAAGAGGTATTCCGCTGTATCGTTAGTCCATCTTATAGTGAGAATTCGCTTGGGCTTAAACCCAGTACGTTGCAAATATCACGAACAACCGCTTTTTCCTGCTCATCAAAGTTGTTGTCGGATGAAGCTACTGCACAACATACCCCAACGATTACACGACCGATTTCCGGTTTACCATTGAACTTTGAAATTGCGCGAAGCGCCTCTTGCTTGCCAACCATGATATCAAAATCCATGTTACCTGAAAAATGGTTAAAACGATCGATGACCTCTGTCATATTGAAGACCTTTAAATCCTCAGATCTGCCAAGAAATCCAGCCATCTTTTGCTTTTCTTCCGCACTAACCGTTCCATCTGCAACTGAAACTACAGCGCAGCCAGCTACAATCGCGTCCATAAGGTCTTTGTTTTTGTACTTTTTGACTTGATCCTTTAGGTTAGAACTCGTGCTTGAAAGCCAAGATTGAAATTTGTTCAATGTGCTCATTGTATAAACCTCCCGTGTCATTTGTGATATAGATCCTGTATAAGTCGAAAGTATAACTTAAACTTCTCTCTGCCTATATTCTATATCAAAAATGGACCTGATTACAAATTTCAACAAATATTTCGATATTATGCGCTAATGCGATTGACACGTATGCCAGGGCCAGGCAAATAGACCTGTACACAAAAAAAATACAATTTCCAAAAAAAAAAGTAGAATTCTTGAAGCAAAACCTTGATAATTATAAGTAGAAGTAAATTCTAAAGAATACATTCATTTTCAAAAAAAGAACAAGATAAATTTAAGCTTATGGGGTGGTAGTATGAGGTTCATTAGAGAAAATAAAACGAGTCTAATCTTCGGTACATTGATAATTATTAACGCACTTTTTTTGCTTACCATCCTTATTTCAAGTAAATAGATATAGCGAGCCTGCACCTGTTCGTCAGGCGTAAACGAGCGACTATGGTTTTTCAAATGGTATTCAGC
>NZ_JBFUHJ010000796.1:0-1184 GCF_056402455.1 Paenibacillus sp. P4_A7
ACATTATACAGACCAAGAACAATTCCAAATTGGCGTGGATGCAGGGAAGGATCTAGCTAAAATGCATTTGCTAAAGGCTCCCGACACTGTCGAGCCATGGAGTACACGAGCAATTAATAAGCATAACCGCTATCTTGAAGCCTATAAAACATGTGGAATTAAAATAGTGGATGATTATAAAATTCTGGACTTTATTAATGAAAACATGAAGTACCTTGAGAATCGTCCTAATCAATTCCAACATGATGACTTTCATGTCGGAAATATCATTCTTAAGGATAAAAAATATAAGGGTGTTATTGATTTCAATAATCATGACTGGGGCGATCCGATTCACGACTTTCATAAGTTAGCGTTACTGAACAGAGAGGTAAGTATCCCTTTTTCAGTTGGTCAGATATCTGGATATTACGAAAATAGTAAGATGCCTGAACACTTTTGGACTATTTATTGCCTATATGTTGCCATGGGCGTTTTTTCAGTCATAGCTTGGTCAATTAGGTTTACACCCCATCGAATTGAAAAAGAGGTTGAACGTTTGTACAATATATTGGAGGATCATAAATATGAGCTTCTTGAACCAAAGTGGTTTAGTGATTACAAATAAGGATACACCATATTGAGGTATGACTTTCAAACTGAAAAGGTGGTTGGTGCATTTGATGAATCTTGATTTTCCAAAAGTAGAGACAGCGGAAGAAGTGTCGGTTTTAGCTCAATTGGCATCTGAGATTTGGTATGACTATTATGTAAGCATCATATCTAAGGAACAAATCGATTATATGGTGGAAAAATTTCAATCCGTTCAAGCGATAACAAATCAGATTGAAAATCAAGGTTATCAATATTGTTTTATGAACATTAATGGCAATAATATCGGCTATTTAGGGATGAAGCAAGAAGAGGGCAAGCTGTTTTTAAGCAAGTTTTACATACAAAAAGAGCATCGAGGAAAAGGTTATGCAAGTCAGGCTATGGAGTTTTTGGTTGAGATATGCAAAGACCGAAGACTAGGTATTATATGGCTTACGGTAAATCGCTATAATGATGCCACTATTGCTGTTTATGAGAAAAAAGGATTTAGAACAGTAAACACTTTGGCTGCTGATATAGGAAATGGATTTGTTATGGATGATCATATCATGGAGAAAAAAATTGAATTGGAAGATGTCGTAGGACAAGAG
>NZ_JBFUHJ010000797.1:0-1182 GCF_056402455.1 Paenibacillus sp. P4_A7
GAGGTGGATTAGTTTCACAATGTGAAACTAAATCACCGGAAAGTGGTCGCAGATCGAGCTAACCTAGCAAATAAACTCAAAACCTGAAACTAAACTGGAGCTTAGCCTTTTGTTTTCTTGTTTAATTGCAAAAAATGAAACTACACGTTCATAGCGCATAAACATCCGTTTATTGTTAATAAGAGCCACCAAAAATTGCATACTCATCAGGTGGCTTGTAGGTAATATTAAATTAGTTTCTGATTGTGAAACTAGCGAACGGTATTGTGGAGTTAGAGGTGGATTAGTTTCACAATGTGAAGCTAAATCACCAGAAAGAGGTCGCAGATCGAGCTAACCTAGCAAATAAACTCAAAACCTGAAACTAAATCGGTACTTACCCATAGGAATTCTCATTTAAGTGAAAAAAATGAAACTACGCGGACTGAACAGATAACTATCCGTTTTTTGTTGATATGAAACTCCATGACTTACATACTCTTCAGGCTGCTTGGAGGTAATATAAAATTAGTTTCAGATTGTGAAACTAGCGAGCGGCATTGTGGTGTTAGAGACGGATTAGTTTCACAATGTATAGCTAAATCACCGGAAAGAGGTCGCAGATCGAGCAAACCAAGCATTTAATTTCAAACCCTGAAACTAACTCAGAACTTTTMTTTATGCGTTGTCATTTAATTTCAAAAAGTGAAACTGCTCAGGCTAAATGTATCAAAACAGCAAACTTGACACTGCAAGCAGAGGCAGCCCATCAAAACAGCCAACCTGCACTTAAGCAAGTAGACAGAGCACACATTACAGCAGACACAGAAGTGTGTATATGTGAACGTTCCCCATTATGGAGATGCGTTCACACATCAGATCCGTTATTTGAGCTAGAAGCCCCCAAATACCCCGTTCGTGTGGAAAATAAAAAAGCTCAATGCACCGCCATCAAACGGCGTATAACGGTATAAGTTTCTTTATCTTTATTTATCGTTAGCGTAGCTTTCCAAATTCCTGCCATAAGGGGTACTCCTTCACCTTTATAAACGCCGGGTGATGTTTCTTTCATATCGAAGTTGTAATTACCGCATACCATGCCAATCATATCGAGCTGAACAGAAATTGCGGCGCCTTGCAGCGGAGCACCAGTGATGTCGGTCACTTGGAATGTAAATGTATTTTCATGCAGCACCTTCGCAG
>NZ_JBFUHJ010000798.1:0-1181 GCF_056402455.1 Paenibacillus sp. P4_A7
CAACAATTCTGCCCGTTAGCTTAATAAAGAAAAGGAGCAGCTGCCGTAGCAAACTACTTCTTGATTTTTAAAAATAATAAGTAATGTTTAATCCTCTGCTATCATATTTTTGTTCAAGCTCTAACCTCTTACTTTTGTTTCTTATATTTTGGAGAGAGCACGAACTGCAAGGTAGGCAATCAATTAGCCAAGTATCTATATAAATTTCCTCATGTTTGGGGTCTATAGAAAATGCATGTTCTGCTATTTCGATAAGCAATTGGGCATTAAATATATTGGACTTGATTTCATAACAAGCATCTCCGTGATACACCCAATTTTCAGCATTTGAATTATACTCATATCCACATTCAGTACACTTCATATTATCCTCCAAATCAAATATATCCCTAAGTTGAAACCGATACTAAGCTATCGTTTACCTTTTATTCAGTGATTCATTAGCGTAAAATCTTTCCTCGGAGTCCCAAAATTGAAGCTACTAGTAAACCTAGACCAATGATTAAAAACAATATCCATGATTCGTAAGCAATCATTCATTCGAATAAATTCCCAAGTGTTCGAAGGTCCTGAATTGGGATCATTGCTGTATGGATATGCAAAGATAAGCGGTATTGCAGCAGTTACAACCAGTGATGATCCGAATAATAGTGAGATATAAAAAGCAATAACTTTCATTACTAATATCAACCCCTTTCCTCTTGAATCAACGGTTGGTTAATTTCCACACCTTCCATTTTATCGCAGTAGCTCACTGAACTTAACTGCCCGTAAGCTTAAGTGACTACAAGGAAATATCAAGATCTAAGGATCTAACTTCAAACCACTATTCAACGATAAAACGTAATTATGCTAAATTCTTCATTATTATCTATTGAGCAACTTCTTTCAAAACAAATCCTTCTTCTAAAGTTTGAGTATCTGTTGCCCAGTGGAATGTTACACCTCGTAGATTTTGATATTTCTTTATCTCTTCTTTTGCAACCAATTGGATCTCTTCATTTGTTTTGAAGTAATCAATTTTTTCAACTGTATTTGATGGATTGAACAGTCCTTTTTCATTTTTGTAAGTTATGTCCACTTCTACTTTTTTCACTTTATCTTTTCCAACATATTTTGTTGTCTGAGTTCCTATATAGGTAAGCGTCAAATAGCCCYCACCTGAAAGACAAGGTGGGGGC
>NZ_JBFUHJ010000799.1:0-1179 GCF_056402455.1 Paenibacillus sp. P4_A7
ATCACCTTCGTCGAGAGGCTTCGCGTAAAGGAAGCTTGCCGGCAGCTTACGGAAACCCAAGATTCTGTAACAGACATTACGCATCAGCTTGGCTATCAATCGAGTCAGCATTTTGCTACTGTGTTTAAACGTTTCATAGGCGTTACGCCAACCCAGTGGCGCAAAGCGCGCGGAAGTGGAAAGCAAAAAGTATAATCCTATTGCTTTCACAAGAAAAGGCAGCCAATCCCGGTAATTCCTGCCGAGATTAGGCTGCCTTTTGAATCGAACAAAGAAATCATTAATAGCTACTTGGATAGAAGCTTAAGCAGATAAGATTTTAGATCGATGATCCGCAAATATTGCGGCTTTTGATCAGTTCCACTAACAATAAGGGGAACTAGTGATTCCGCTTGACCTAGAGATCCGTGGCCTCCGCCGCCTTTATGCGTCGGAGAGCTGCTGGCTGCCAATTCATAGCCCGGCTTTGCAGTGACAACTAAAAAATCACCGTCGTGAGAATGTAGTGCTCCGAACAACCGTTGCAATGCATCAGGATACCGACCATAAGTCAATGTATGTTTCGCAGCATTTATTTTCAAGTCCAATACCTCTGCATCTTGTTCGATCGTCCATTTTTGTTGATATGGATCAATAAACTTTCCATTGGCTTTAAATCTGAGCACCTTGGAAGTTTTCCCTTGAATTGCGTAAATCCACTCCTTTTCTTTCCATGAAATGAAATCGATACGAGGATCGGCTTTTAATAAATTGGCAATGTCTGATAGTGGTTTATCCGCTTTAAGATTATAGATATAAGCCATGGTTTCATTGACTGCGAGTACGATTTGCGTTTCATCCGTTACTGTTTCGCCTTGACGCAACATTTGATAGTCGCTGAAAAAGGAAGGCAAATCGATTTTCGGATTATTTTGTTCAGAAAATATTTGGGTCATCCCACTATCTCCAACTACAATAAAAATCGCCTTGTTTAATGCTTCCTCTCTCGAACCAAAGCTCTGTAATATAGATTGAAGCTGTCCATCTACTTTCTTGACTCCATCTAGCTCCTTAGGGCCTTTCTTATGAATTTTTTGATCGAGGTCAGGTAGGTAAACATATAAAAAATCGGGTAATTTATTTGCCTTTATTAAATAATTAGTGGTTTCAACAGAAAAACGATTGTTTAAACCCATGCGA
>NZ_JBFUHJ010000800.1:0-1169 GCF_056402455.1 Paenibacillus sp. P4_A7
TTATCCAACCGTAAGGGTAACTGAGCACCATGATGCTTCCTCCGTTTCCCTCATATGGGTTGTATATAGTATGACCCGGCGGTCAAATCTCATTCTTTTATTTCTTCAAACGTCATTTGTCGACCATCGAGACGCTCAAAAAGCAACTGTGTCTGTTCGGCTAAAGCTTCGTCTACATCGACATGTCCTGGTTCAGGCAGTTCACGAATAGATGGCAATCCAAAATAATCTAAAAATGATTTCGTTGTTCCATACAAAATCGGTCTGCCAATCGCATCGGCGCGGCCCACTTCTTCAATCAAGTCTTTCGATACTAGCGATGCAATGGCTCTATCACTCTTTACACCACGTATTTCTTCGATTGCGACCCTTGTAATCGGCTGCTGATAGGCTACAATAGACAACGTTTCAAGCGCGGCTTGAGATAATTGTGCACGCGTTGGCGTATAAGCCATTCGTTCAAAATAAGGTGCATGCTCCGGATGAGTCGTTAGTCTATAGGAGGCTGCTACCTCAGCTATTTGTACTCCCCTGCCTTCACGTTCCAAATCACGCTGCAAATCGTAAACCAAGTCTGACGCAAGATCAGAATCCAGTTCTAATATATCAGCGAGCTGCCTCTTTGTAAGTCCTTCATCGCCTGCCATGAAAAGCAGACCCTCAATAATTGTCTTCAACTTCTGATAATCCACTTTGCGAAGTTTCCCCTCTCCAATGGATGACGATATCATCAAACAGCTGATGCTGGAAGCATCGAATATGCTTCATTTTCATCAGTTCTAATATAGCCAAGAAAGTTACAACAATCTCATGCCTGTCTATATTTTCCTTTATGAGCTTGGAAAATCTGACGGTTTCAAATTGCTTTAACACTTCAACTATATCTCTGATACGATCCTTCACAGATATTTCATCACGTTGAATGGTTGAGACTACATTTCGTCTTGCCGCTCTTCCAAGCGCCTTCTGGAATGCAGCCACTAAATCGGAAATATGCAGCCCTTCAACAGGATTAACTTTCTCTTCCTTCATAAATGGACTCATATCTTCGGGCTCTCGTGAATAGACGAGGCTGCGCTCGAATTCCTTCTCACGCAGCTGCTCGGCTATCTGTTTAATTTTACGATATTCAACGAGCTTCTGGATGAGCTCATCTCTTGGATCTAGTC
>NZ_JBFUHJ010000801.1:0-1164 GCF_056402455.1 Paenibacillus sp. P4_A7
GGCTTAACCTATACTTACCGTTTCGTTGTACGAGTTTTGGCTTATTCGCAGGATTTCAAAGAAAGCACGGAGTACCGGATACATTGAACCAAAGGGCACCGACCCGTACCGTTAGCAAGACCGGCCTCCACCCCTTGGATAGGCGTAACGAAGGAATGAGAGGGCACTGACCCGTTAAGACATGGGAGTGAAAACCTCCAAGGGCGGCGTGGAGAATGCGTGCAGTAAATGGAATTATGTGGGACGGATAAATCCCCCCCCTCTATTCCCGTGCGCCTTCATGTTGCCGAAGTCTACTACGGAGTCCCCCTCTTTGTCTTTCATCTATATCCAACCGGGCGAAATCCTGCGAATAAGCGAGCATTCGTGAGTAAATCATATCGTACCAAGGGAGTTTAATGTTCTGTTAGATATTTCTTCGCTTTTTCAATATCCTGTGTTTGCAGAACAACTTCATCTTTATTAAGTATAAGATACGTAGGGAATTTTTTTACTCCCAGAGCATCTGCCCATTGTTTATTTCTCTCTTGGTTATAATCCCATAGTTGAACTTGGAATCCTTTTTGCAAATCTGGTAAGGAGTTCTGAAAAAGATTTAGTTCATCCCCTAATTTCCTAACATCTTCTTGGTAATAAAAAACGTGAAGGGCATATTTCCATTCCTTTGCAGGCAATAAATTCTGAACCACTTCATCTTTGCTTGGATTACATCCAGCAAGTAATAAACAGTTGCCGAATAAAATCAAGACTACAAAGTATTTTCTAAACAATAGCAAACACCTCCAAATATCTATACTTAATTATCAGGAAAATGTTGCACCAACTTTTGCGTTATCCTGCCCGTTAGTTCAACAGCTAAACGTATTTTTATTTACTCTTGAATAATAGAAGACAAGATACTGTCTGAGTACTCCAACCAATTAAACATAAAAGTATCTACGTTCAAAGGTTTTATTGTTTCTCCATCTTCAAGACTAAAGTTACTCCAGATAATATTTTCTCCTTCACGCCTTATGGAAACTGTAATCGCCCCACAGCCCAAGTCAGCACACATGGGGCATACAAAAAGAAAATATCTCCGACTGTCCAATTCAGAAGGAGTCTTTAGCAACAACTTTTCCATTTCCTCTTGTTGAGCTTCCTCTCCCTTATGTTGCAGTACAG
>NZ_JBFUHJ010000802.1:0-1164 GCF_056402455.1 Paenibacillus sp. P4_A7
AAATAACGGATGCTATGCAGGAAGGCGATAAAAACGCAACATTAGCTTTTGAGATGTACATTTATAGATTGAAAAAATATATTGGCGCATATACGGCAGCAATGAATGGACTTGATACCCTTGTTTTTACTGCAGGTGTTGGAGAAAACTCAGTCGTCTTGCGTAAAGCAGTATGCGAGAGCATGTCGTTTCTTGGTATTGAACTTGATGAAGAGCGGAATGCAGTACGCAGCGATGAAGCTAGGACCATATCAACAGACAGCTCCCGTGTAAAAGTGCTTGTTGTTCCAACGAACGAGGAGTTATTGATCGCAAGAGATACCTATAAAATAGTTTTAGATTCCAAAACGTCTTAATGGTTTCTAAGGGGGTGGCAGGAAATGAACAACGAGATCTGGAAGGCGTATTCGCACGGTATGGCCGCGGCGCTGCAAGAGGGCGGTGTACATATATCCGCAATGCTGCTTCGCACTTACCGAAAGCTCGAGTTGTCAGATACGGAAGCTATGCTCCTTATGCAAATAATGGTTTACATGGAAGCGGATTTAAATGACTTCCCCGTTCCAGAGGAGCTTGCTCAGCGAATGGGAACGACTGTCCGAGAAGTGGGGCAAATGCTGGGCAGACTGATGAAGGACGGCTTCCTAACGATAGATGAGTATGTCGACAGCGGGACAGGGATGCATTCTGAACGATATAACTGGAGCGGCTGGCTGCTTAAAGCGGCACAGGTAACCGCGGACGAAAAGCGGGAATCGAAGAAAGCGGAGCGGCAGCCTGAGAAGCCGCTTGCAGCTTCTGCATCTGATTTGTTCAGCGTATTCGAGCAGGAGCTGGGACGCTTATTGTCTCCAATGGAATGTGAGACGATCAGCGGTTGGCTGGATGAAGATCGCTACACGGATGAAATCATCCGTTTTGCTCTGAAGGAAGCGGTCTTCGCAGGTAAGCTAAGCTTGCGTTATATTGATCGCATCTTAATTGAGTGGAGCCGCAATCGGGTGACCAACGCGGATGAAGCGCGCGCCCACTCTCAGAAGTTTAGAGGCGGCGGTAGAGGATAAGAAGTGGTCGTTTATGCAAGGTGATTGCGTATAAGGAAGCTGTAAGCCCATTATTTGGGCTTAAAACCTCCTTGGGAGGTTCGATAGAAGGCTATAAGCA
>NZ_JBFUHJ010000803.1:0-1162 GCF_056402455.1 Paenibacillus sp. P4_A7
CTTGATATCAACAGGCGGAAGTTCGCTGAAAGCTGCACTTGCCGTTCGTGAAGCCGGAGCAGAAGTTTTAGCCGTACTTGCGATATTTACCTATGAATTTGATCAAGCTGTACAAGCATTCGCTTCGGAACAGGTTCCTCTTCAAACATTATCCAATTATAGTTCACTTATTGAAACGGCTGTAGAGCTGGGTAAAGTTGATCCTGAGGATGTTRCAGCTTTGCAAGCTTGGAGAAGCAATCCACAATCGTTCGGAAATTAATTGATTTACAATATTGTACGAGAGCACGTTTGCCGACAATGGTGAATGTGCTTTTTTTCTGCGGAAATAAGACAGGATTCGACAAATTTTTTTGTGATATTAAGTGGGGTATCTTTCGTTTTACCTATAGATTTCCGATATACAGAGTGTAGGGGTTTCTATAAACTGAGGGGCGGGAAAAATTAATGAATTTATCATTACGAGTGAGGCTGGCGTTACTTGCTTTAATACCACTAGGCTTTTATTTGTTCACGGGATTGTTTTTGATTGGCGAAAATAATTCTACATTTAATGAGATGTCCGATGAAATTTATGAGACGTCCAATGAAGTTAATACCCTTATATTAAATGCCGACAGAGATATGTATCAGGCATATATGGCCTTTCTGAAGGTGGAATCRGGAACGCTGGATCAAGCGGAAGCAAAAGCTGCTCGGGAAGAATTAGCGAACAATATTAAGCAAGTAGATGAGAGAATCTCAGAAGCACAGACAATAATAAGTAAGAAGCAGCTCCAAGACCTAGCGTTTGGAGAGTCTGAGCGAAAGATCGGTAATATATTAATTGAGGTTAAAGCTAATTTTAATTTTTGGTCGGCAGCAGCTTCGAAAGCAGCATCCGATGGTAGTTCGGTATTTAGAAATAAAGAAATGGATAATAATTTTCAGGTGGGCAGATCAGGAATCGATGAAGTTGGTCAAAATGTCGATGCATACGCCAAAAGCAAAATTAGAGAGATACAAGATAAGTTAAATCAAACACAACTTAGTATTTTTACCGGTATCATCGTCGTTTCCTTGTTAATAATCAGCACAACACTATTTACAATTCGACAAATAATGAGAACTGTCAGAAGTGTTGTTAGTAAGATGCAGCGTGTAACCGAAGGGGATTTAACGG
>NZ_JBFUHJ010000804.1:0-1160 GCF_056402455.1 Paenibacillus sp. P4_A7
GTATTTGTACTCTGTTTCCACTGGTTACTTCTTACAACCACTTATGCGGAGACGGCATCGTCATTTCTATTAACTGCAAATAAACCAGCTGGTGGTAAAATTATCGTAACCATGAGTGGTAAATATATTAAAGATCTATATGGCTATGAGGCTAGATTTACGTTTGATCCTGACCAAATAGAGCTGGTGGAAGCCAAATCCAGTCTGGATGGTTTTTCCGTATCACCTATTATCAAAAAAAATGAGATTATCATTGCTCATACCAAAGTCGGAAATGTAACCGGAGAAAGCGGGGATATCATCATTGGTACCCTGACATTTAAGACCAAGAAGTACGGGAACTCCACGGTCAAGTGGGAATCCATGAAGGTTGTAGACCATAATTTGTCGAATCAAACTTTTTCCATAGGAAAGAGCATTTCCGTGACAAAGGGATTCTTAGATTTGGAAGGCCACTGGGCCAAGGCAGATATAGAACTGCTCGCTTCGAAAATCATCATCAAAGGAATGGACGACGATCATTTTGCACCGGAGGCCAATGTAACAAGGGCACAGTTTACAGCGTTAATTGCTAGAGCTCTAAATCTGAAAGCAAATACGAATCGAAACCCGTTTACCGATGTTGCGTCCGGTTCCTGGTATGAGAATGAAGTGAATAGCGCTTATTCAGCAGGCATCATACAAGGCATGACAAAAACCAGCTTTGCTCCGGGGAAAAGTATCACAAGGGAAGAAATGGCTGTAATGATTGTTAGAGCGCGAAACTATGTAGCAGGATCTGCATCGAGTGACAATGTCGGTGCTGACTTGGTAATGACATTCGCCGATTCGGAATCCATCAGCAAGTGGGCCAAAGAGGAAGTACAAATAGCTGTTCGTTTAGGAATCATAATTGGCAGTACGGACAATAGGTTTGTTCCTCAGGATCAGGCTACTAGGGCAGAAGCAGCGACTGTGATTAGAAGATTATTATCCGCGTTAAGTCTTCTCTAACAAGTGTAAACGGCTGTCGCCGTCCTCTGGTGGCGTAAGCTCGTTTCACGGTGAAATATAGGTATAGGTATACGTGTAAAACTTATACTTTTCTATATTTTAAAAAATGATGAAAACAGGTGATTTTACGCGCCTGTTTTTTGACTTTTGTGACCGCGGATAGGGGT
>NZ_JBFUHJ010000805.1:0-1146 GCF_056402455.1 Paenibacillus sp. P4_A7
GTCATACGCCTTTTTCCACTCAACACAAAATCAAAGGTGCTGAATTCAAGAACGTCCTAGTCGTCCTTGATAATGGAGGGTGGAATAATTTTAATTTTGATTATTTATTTTGTACAAGAGAAGATAAACAATCAATTTTTATGAGAACCCAGAAAATGTTTTATGTATGTTGTACTAGAGCCAAAGAAAACTTATATGTTTTTTACCAGAGTCCAAGTGATGATGTAATTAAGCAGGCGAAAGCTTGGTTTGGAGTGGAGAATACTCAAAAAATATAATAATGGGATGTAAGAAACTAATCTGCGTAGCTCTATATCGAACGAAATAACAAGGCTGCCATTAAAAGGCAGCCTTGATCGCATTTGGGGCAGAAAAGCTGATTAAGAAAATGCCTTACAATTGGTATGATTTTTTTATTGATAAATGAAAAGGAGTGAAACAACTGTGAAGCGTCCAGCCATCAACGCTATGATTAAGTATTGGAAGAATGAATTTGATCAACAAATTGAGCTTGAAGAATATAAATCGGGAGAGCAATTTTTGTCGATCCCTTCAAAATTTCAGAAGAAATTCCGCTTTGAATTGTATCCGCAACCCTTTTACGGATATTTTTCTGAAAATATGAAGGACGATATACTCATGCCTTTACTTAATCCGGGACCTGTGACCACAAGACATGTCACCGACCTTTTTAAAGGACATCCCTATCCTGAAGCAAAACGTCTGTGAAATGAAGTAATTCAGGAACGTCACACTGAAGGTTGGTCCAAGATAAAATTTCACGAGCGAGAAAAAGATTAGGATGTAGAGCTTGGACTGAAACATTGGAGGCGCAAAAAAATGGAACAGGTGCGTCGAATCATTGGAGATGCCAAATTTTTGCACACCATTTAGTTTTTCCCCTTTCATTCAGACCGATGGAAAGTAGGTATGGTTTCTCGAGAAGAGTGGTTTAGAAATCTTAGTTCTACCCAACTTGCGATAGATGTCATTGAAGAGGTCTCATCTCTTCGTCTGGTCAAGCATATCCTAGGCATCGGTATGCCTTGGGCGGATATTTTAAGTAGTTATCCAAATAAATTCTTTCTTGAAGGAGATCCCATCTTTTTAACAGGAAAAAAAGGTCATATTGGACATCGCTTCTTC
>NZ_JBFUHJ010000806.1:0-1135 GCF_056402455.1 Paenibacillus sp. P4_A7
CCATTTATATTCCTCAAAACGTTTGGCAACAAGCTTGCCCATAAGGGGCAGTATACGCTCGAAATATAAATTATACATGGCTTTAAATGGCTGCCATGTGGGCTTTGATACCTCTAAGCAAACTACTTTGCCGCCTGGCTTAACAACACGTCTCATCTCTTGCAGCACCTGCAAGTAATCGGGAACGTTGCGCAAACCAAATCCGATTGTCACATAATCAAACGAATTATCCTCGAATGGCAAGCTCATCGCATTGCCTTGTTCTAAGGAAATCTGATTGTTCAAGCCCAGTTTATCCACTTTGACAGCACCGATATCAAGCATATTCTGACTGAAATCAAGGCCAATCACTTTACCGGTCACACTAGCTTCAGCAAGCGCGATTGTCCAGTCACAAGTGCCGCAACAAAGATCCAGGGCAGTTTGACCTGGCATCACATTCATCTTCTTCATGGTGAACTTACGCCATGCTTTATGTCTGCGAAAGCTGATTAAATCGTTCATTAAATCATATTGCGGTGCGATTCGTTCAAAAACGCCATGCACATGACTCTTAGAATTCGAATCCATTTTCAAAAATCACCTCGTCTCGTTTAACGCAGGAGTTAGGCTTGTCATCTGGTTTAACATAGCATCAATGATCACTGATAGATCTTCGATTAGTTTGTCCGACTCCTGCTTGCCTGCAATTGCATTCAGCCCGTCTGCTGAAAACTTCAGCTCAGCCGTAAGAATGCTACGTATTTGATATTTATCTACTAAGTACTTAATGTACGCGGAATCATTTGCGCTTTCAGCTAACCGCTGGCGCTCCGCATCTGTGCCCTCCTGCATAACATGCCAGTAACCCCAGCTTTTATCAAATCGTAATGGGGAGTCGCAGCGCTTTAATTCCTCAATAATAACTTCGCATCTACTCACACCATTTAACATCTCTGACCATAAATGAGATATTGTACCTTCGAGCAAGCTAGAGAACAACTGAAACATCGTACCGCGCAGTTGTACGGCAAAGCTTAAATAATCATCTCCGGAAAGCTTGAACTGTCTCCTCCGGATATAGAGATTAACCTTAAGCCTGTTAACTTCACAGACAGCATTGCTTATTTTCGAAATCATATCAACCTGTCCCGCT
>NZ_JBFUHJ010000807.1:0-1135 GCF_056402455.1 Paenibacillus sp. P4_A7
ATGAAAAGTTGGAAATCTTAATCTTAATGGCAACGATTCGCAAGAAATTAACCGGACATTACCGATATTATGGGATCACGGATAAYCACCCGAATCTAGTCAAGTTTAAGAGAGAGATAGAAAAGGCGTTGATGAAATGGCTAAACCGCAGAAGCCAGAAACAAAGCTTCAATTGGGAGAGCTTCAACCAATTCCTAAAACGAAACCCATTACCGGAACCCCGCATTTATGTGAATATCTATGGGAAACGCAAGGCTAAGGCCTTTGTTCAGTAAGATGATTTGAAGAGCCGTATGCCTTAATTGGGCACGTACGGATCTGTGAGGGCTTGCAGGTCAAACCTACAAAATGGTAGGCCTACATTCTACTCGACTCACTTCGCGAATACTCTAAATATTGAATTTTTGCGAAAGCTCGCAGAATAGCCGTTATATATGAAATCCCCGTAAAGATTAATAATAAAGGAGCTTTTATGAGACATTTTATATTACTCCTACTTCTTACCCTCGTGTTAGTCGGATGCAATGAGACTCAGCCAGACTTTGATAATATATCAGAATCATTAGTAAATGCTGAAAGAGTAATGAATAATAAAGACTTAGTTATAACAACAGCAACAAGTTCACAGTCAAAAATTATTAATTTTAGAATTTTGATTGAAGATAGAATTAATAATGAACAGGCTAAAGGCTTGGTTAGTGACTTTTTCATTCAAAAAAACTTTTTCAATAAAATTTGAGATTAAATCTCAAAAAGACGGACAGATATTATACAAGGGCAAGAGAGAGAGAGAAGATGATAAAATTTGGTGGCAATTCTAAGAAGACGAGGACTTCGTATGGGGGACAAACCAGTAATGGATAATCCATCTGATCACATGCATCATTAAGCTAACGGGCAGGATAGTTTAAGTGCGTCAAGTTAAGTCATGTCATTTAGCAGGTGGAAATCCTGCTTGGGAAGACTCTAGCCAGGTCACCAATAGCGAGTCTTGGAGCTTTAAGGGTAACCTTACGGTTTAAGCGTAGACAGTCAGATAGTAGGCCGTGTGATTGAGCCTCGAAAGAACTGCAAAAATGGGAAGGTCGACGGATTTTAAACTCTCGGAAGACTACAGGATAAGCAGCGTAACAGG
>NZ_JBFUHJ010000808.1:0-1121 GCF_056402455.1 Paenibacillus sp. P4_A7
TAATTGCTCACTTTACCGTGAATGTTGATGATGTCTACCGTCTCATTGTTCTTATACTCGGACGAGGGTTCGTCTACACTGCCCTCTTGTACGGCTGAGCCTTCACAACCAGCTATGACAACTAACAACACGATAAAAGCCCAGACAATCGCACTCCTAAACAACGACGACATTCTTATCACATTATTTTCCATAATCACTTAGACGTTAATAACACTATTTTTGTTTCAATAAATTATTTAATGATATCTTGAAGACGAGCCTTAGCTTCCCCATAAGCTCTCACAATTTGTTGAATCTTTTGAAATTCAGGATCACTTGGACCCAAGTCAGCCATAAACATTTGTTTTAATATTTGATTGTATAAGTCCTGACGAGCTGCAATGATCTTTATCTCCATTTCAACAAGGTCTTCTAGATCATTGTCATTAATTAGTTGCTCAATATCCACGTTTGCGTTATTCACGATATTAGGATCATCCAAAATGATGTCTGAGCTGCGATCGAAGCGAGGCAGTTCTTCATAACGTGGGGCTTCTTCATATTCTTGGCCATTTAAAGGAACAGAGGTACTCAGCTCTGAGAGGATGATTCCCTCTTTAGCCAGCATAACTTGAAAAGGCTTGTGCTGAAGAAGATCCGCAACGACCAAACGACTCATATCCTTATTGCGAATTAGGGTAGAATCAAATGGGTGAAGGACCCAATGACCATCCCGATTGAAGAGGTTGAATGTAAACCATTCTCCGCCATAATTGTATCGCAGGTTAATGTTAGTCTCTGAAATAATTTCAAAGGTAAACTCCAAATAAATACACCCCTGTCATTTGGTATGATTTACACTCATCATACCAAATGACAGGGGTGTACTAAAAGAGATTAGTTACAGTCTTCGATAATGCCTTCCGTTTTCTCCGAGCTCGCGACAATGATCAATACCATAATTAATCCAGCAAGAGCTAAGCCTCCAAGCATAGAATGATCACCTCTTGATGTGTTTCTAACAATCTATGCAGGTGAGCATCTAGATATGAATGAAAAAAACGAGCATCGCGTTGGCTCGTTTTCGTCATGGCATTATTTTCACATTTATTCCAAAAACCCTTTGGTCGCAGATGGGG
>NZ_JBFUHJ010000809.1:0-1119 GCF_056402455.1 Paenibacillus sp. P4_A7
ACTCATATGGTTTGGAAGTGACAGTAAGACCATATGATAAACTGGCTTCGTTGATGGAGATACAACAGAATACGSTATTCCGAAAAATGCAATTTAGAGGCGGMAGCTCAGMAGGTATTTTAGAGCCAGGAAAAGAAGCATCTTTTCATGCTGAATTTCAATTTAAGGAAAACGTCGATGTTGGAAAAGTAAARTCAACTTCACTTGAAGGTGTWTTACTYATACTAGATGGACCARAGGTTATTGCTGAAATACCGTTAGCAGATAGCCTAAATAAAAAATAGATATTCTCAATTAAACTTTGAATAGCCACAGCCACCTGACAGGTGGTTTTTTTTATTGTCTGATGTTGCACTAACGAGGAACTCGTTTCGCGGGCAACACATCTGCGATACATAGGATTGCAGTAAATCATTAAGCTAACGGGCAGTAATCTTGAGTATAGGTTAGTTGTAGCCTTAATGGGGATATTATGTTATATGCCCGTTGATTGGAGTGTAACTATGGGAAAAATCGGAATAAGTGTTATGATGTTGATTTGTCTAACATTCAGTAATCCACTGCTACCTCAGTTAAATGCTAAAATGTCTGTCATCTCACCTCAAGAAATGATTGATAGTTCAGACCACATAGTCGTTGGAATTATTAAAAAATTGGATTACATAGAAAAACACAGGGAAGTTACAATCACAATTGATGCTGTTTTAAAAGGAAAGATAAATCAAAAAGAAATTGTCTTGAAGCAAGACATTGATGTGATGCATAAATGGGTCACTTTCGATTTTCCTGAAGAGGGAAGTAAGGTGATGGTGTTGTTAAGAAATTCAGCGGAAGGTTATGCCCCTAGATATGCAAATAGTGTTTGCGTCATCCATAAAAACAGAATTAATTTATATGAAGGTATGGGATTTGGAAATTGGTTGCCTAGAGATTATGAAGAGACCTATCAAGTCTTTTATGAAAATGCGGTAACTACACGATTAAGCTCCCTTGGTACGATATGATTTTCTCACGAATGCTCGCTTATTCGCAGGATTTCGCCCGGTTGGTTAAAGATGAAAGACAAAGAGGGGGACTCCGTATTAGACTTCGGCAACATGAAGGCGCACGGGAATAGAG
>NZ_JBFUHJ010000810.1:0-1118 GCF_056402455.1 Paenibacillus sp. P4_A7
GGGTACTCGTCTGGAAAACCCGCTGACCCATCAGGAAATAGAGAATGTGTTGATACCGTTGCTAAAAAAGGCAATCAGACAAAAGCTGCAAATCTATGAGGACAGTGCCTTGGTGAATTATCGATTTCAAGCTAGCATCGAAGTTGGCGGCTCCGAAACACTTCCCATACTGAACGATGTGAACCAGCGCAAGCGCGAGCTTCTGTTGCAGCGCGTTCAAGCCTATATCGAGGACAAACTGGAGGGCCAGTCTTATCAGACTGATCCGCTGGAGAGCTTTTTTCTCTCTCAACATCTGGTCGATCCGCAGCTGTTTCCGGATATGGATACTGCCTTTATTATGCATGTATATGAGCTGGTGATGAAACGGAACAAAGGGAATAAAACAAAGATGGACGATCATCGTTCCCAATTCATTCGTGCGTTTAGTCAGTGGGCTGAAAGTGTGTTTTTGCCGTTTTACTTTCATAATGTCAAGCCCAAATGGGGGCGAGCTGAATATACGATAAAAGAGGGTATCGACTTAACCGCTATGGAGCCGCAGCAAATGGAACTGGTTCTGCAAACGGCCATTTTGATTATTAAATACGAACCCAACTACAGTCGACAAAATGGACTCGATCTGCTGGAAAGGCTGAAGGAACTAGGCAGTACGCAGGCGGTTAAGGTGATCAAGGAGGGTAGCGGAACGCTTCCTGCAGAAGATATCCATTATAAGGATGAACAGATCGAATGTCAGGCTCATGATGTATTCTCGATTATCACCATTCGAATCAAGGAAGAATGCGCGGATAGTTATGCGAAGGGTCTAGATTTTATTTGTCGATTGCTGGAGAAAGGGTTCTTCCGAAGCTATCAGATCAGGCTGAAATCGCAAGCCAAAAACATAGTATCTGTTCCCGGTCTGGCGAAATCGCAAACCCATCGTTTCTTTGCTAATGCCTTGCAGTATGAGGAGTTGCATCCGAAGCTGGAGACTTATGCGCGGCTGGCGATGGTGGAGCATGAATGGTATGAAGACACAGAGGGCGAGTTAATCTGCATGCGCTGCAAGTTTGCCGCTTTAGGTATGGGACTAGCGATTCGTCGGTATTTTTCGCTCTTGGAGGCATATTTGG
>NZ_JBFUHJ010000811.1:0-1100 GCF_056402455.1 Paenibacillus sp. P4_A7
GTCATAATAGTTTCAGTAAACGTCTTTGGTTGATTTCCCGATCTACCCCATAAAATTTTTCTAGACTGATCTGAGATGGACATGGAACTTTTATTGGCCTTMCTTAACTAGAATTTTGATTTATGTACTACTCGTCATGTTAGTTTGCAATAATTACATCTCAAATGCTTAACCGATAACATGAATTGCTATTTAGCAATATCGTATCATGAATTTGTAAATATTGTTGTATTAAGTCATATAAAAACCCCTAAGAGTCATCTTAGGGGTTAATTTTATCTCTATATAAACTTCATTCACAACTAATTTTTCGCCCTATTTATGATACGGTTCAGCTTAACGGGTCTATCGGCGAAAAATGCGAAAAGGAGCTGTCGCGGCCAGCTCCTTCGTACTATGATCAATTCAATTCAGAGAGAGAGGAGTTGTTGTTAATTTAATCCGTCTCATTTTTTCTCCAATACGGACAGCAATCTTTGTTCGGATCAAAAATCGCGGAGTTGGTCCGTATATTCCCACAGCGCATGTTCATCAATTTCGATCTGAATCGCCTGCAGTTCCTTAACAAGCCCGGATATAAGCGGAGTTACGGCACCAAAAATCTCCTCTCGTTCCTCGGTAAAAATAAACACCTTGCGGTTGTCTAGTTTGTTGAACCCTTCGATATAGGTGGAAAAGGTGTGTTCGAGCTGCAGCTGCACGTCCTKGGAGGACATWTCACCTGTTTGCGCCTGAGCCGCAAACTCCCGAAGTTGCCCGCGTATCTGTTTATACAGCGAGGCAACCTTTTTCGCTTGTGCAGGTGTAATTCCTTCTCGACCGTCCCACGCCCGAAATGGGTTATCGAGATTATCGGCTAGCCATTCCGGCTTGCGCGGTTGGCGAATGGACAAATCCAGACCTTGCTTCGCTGCTTGTTTGTAGGCTTGCTTGATCGTCTTGGCAGCATCATCCGGCAAGCTGGTCAACCACAACGTGTGCAGCTGAGTCAACTGATGCGGATGTGGAAACTGCTCGCCTGAAAAGCCAAACATGTCCACCGTCGTGAGCATTTGAAGCTGTTCGAGCTTGTACAGCTGCTCCATACCACGGATGTAGCC
>NZ_JBFUHJ010000812.1:0-1094 GCF_056402455.1 Paenibacillus sp. P4_A7
AGTTAACGTTGGCTCCCATTCCCCTCACGCCCTTCAATGTAATTAAAACTATTGTACGTTCTTATTTAAGATTTTGTCAATGAAAGCGTAATTCATACAGGCTTATTATTGTTAATCGCTATGCTATTCGTTGCATTGATTTGAATGCGGTAAGTGCCATCCCCCATAGTGCCCCTTATCGTTTTCTTGCTAACCTCCAATGGCAAATCGGTCGTAATATTACCGAAAGTTACGGATCCATAAATACTGAAACTGCCATCTTCCGGTATCGAAAGCTTAATTTCTCCGATTGTGCTGTCTAAATCCCAATCGCCACCGACTTTGCTGCTGTTTAGCTCTATATTCCCATTTAATGTATCAGCTTTAACTGAGGCCGCTGCACCGTCTATTTTGATTTTACCATTTTTTGTTTCAGCTTCTATACTACCCTCAATTCCCTTTAATTCCAAGCTACCGTTCAACGTATTGGCGTAAAGCTTCCCTAAAATGCCTGAAGCGTTGATTGTGCCATTTTTCGTATCTATGCTGCTGTCACCACTTATGAATTGTGCATTTATGGCACCGTTATTGCCTTTAATATTAATTGAGCCTTTTATGTTACGAACAGTTATAAGACCGCTATTACTCCGAATTTCCAATCCGCCTGGTAATGTCAAACCAGTAACTTCTATTGAACCGTTACCGGACTCGACTTTTATTTTAACGGCAGTTATAGGTTCACGACCTGCTTCTTGTGTGATGTCGGGTGTATCCGTCTGCACCCTATCTGCTATCTCTAACGGTAACTTGATATCACTCTGCGTTTCAGTTTCAGGTATGATCGGTATTTCCATATTAATTGCAAGATCCCCGTTAAGAGTCGGCACCGGCGTTTCTATAGGTTCCTCATCGACCTGTACTTGATCAGACATGGAAAATGGAATGGTTACAACCATATTCATTCTAGGCTTTCTAATGCCATTTGCACCGTAAGCTTCTCCCTTTGCTTCGAGCGTCACTTCTAATCCAGGTGTCACTTTTACCATAGATTTTTCGGCAATAGAGTCGGCTTCTTCTTTATCCGTTAAATCGATCCAAACTGCAGTCTGTAGTTC
>NZ_JBFUHJ010000813.1:0-1089 GCF_056402455.1 Paenibacillus sp. P4_A7
CCACTATCTAATTTCACGATTAAAACGGATGATGATAAGAGAACCGATCTGGAGTCGATCATTATTTCGGCAACCGAGTATAATAAGCTGGCTCAATCACTTGGTCAGCCTACTATTCAGCCAGAGAGCGGCAAGCTGACACTTGCACAGCAAACCTATGGTACTAGAGGAATGGGCGAGGGGATTGTCAAAGGAAGTATCAATGGCGAAAATGTAGAGCTAGCCATGACTGGTACGGTTAATGCGAAGATTATGAACTGGGTAGATAACATCTATTACACGTTCGTCTTGGATGATTTCTCATTTATGAAGCTGCAATCGAATATTCCAGAAGAGAAACAGCTCGTTATGTACGGCTATGAGTTAAGTAATTGGGAAAATTCAGTAAAGACAGTGTCTAAACTGCAGCAGATGGTTCCGGATAATAGGCAAGGTCAAACCGATTTTAGACGTGTATTCAATTATGAGGAAATGAAAGAGACAGTCGGATTGACCTTATTCATTGGTATGTTTATCAGCCTGCTGTTCTTTATTGCTTCTGGCAGCATGATTTACTTCAAGCTATTTACAGAGCTGCAGGAAGACCAAGCTCAGTTTAAGGCGCTCACCCGAATTGGAATGACAAAGGGTGAGATTCGTAAAATCGTTGTGACTCAGATCGGTATGGTGTTTTTCGTTCCGGTAGTTGTGGGAATATCTCATGCCTTGTTCGCGATGAAGGCGCTGGATAACATACTGGAATCTTCAAATTGGACTTACTCCTTCGTCGTAATCGGTATTTATATTGTTATGCAGACATTGTATTTCCTCGTTGCATGCAGCAGCTATATGAAGAGCATGCTCCGCGGCGCAACAGCTTAAGCAGGTGTGCTAAAGAAAGGGATGATCTTGTGTCCCTTACATAAAGCAGAGCAACAAGGCAACACTAACACAGACTGATTTGAATAACTGTGGAGGTGTTATCATCATGAAGCACTTAATCGTATATTGTCATCCTAATCCGGATAGCTTCAATAACGCGATAGTAGATGCGTTCACGGAGCAGTTAAAGCAGCAAGGAAATGAAGTCGTCATTCGCGACTTGTATAA
>NZ_JBFUHJ010000814.1:0-1083 GCF_056402455.1 Paenibacillus sp. P4_A7
ATGCTAAAGGATGCCTCTAAGTATACAGCTTCCAAACAATACTAATATTTGTTGGTATAGAAAGCCTCGAACATTATGTTCGTGGCCTTCTTTTTTTTAGGTATCATACTGTTCTTACCATAAGGAATACGGGTTTATAAATTCCATGACTAAGGAGTATATAGGATGAAAGTGATTCTTGTAGACGATGAACAACTTGCTGTTGATTATTTGGAGCGTATGTTAAAAAAGCACAACCAAATTGAGATTATTGGTACATATCTAGATCCGATTGAGGCGAGAAGGGATATTCTTGTCAAAGAGGTGGATTTGATTTTTCTAGATATTAGTTTGCCAGAAATAAACGGCATTCAGCTAGCGGAACAGATACTAGAGAAGAAGCCAGATATCAATATCGTGTTTGTCACGGCTTATAATGAATATGCAGTCAAAGCTTTTGAGCTTAATGCTTTGGATTATTTAGTAAAACCGGTTAGATCCGATCGGCTGGCCAGAACCATTACTCGTATCAAAGATGAACCAGCGTCTAAACAAGAAGACAAAACGGAACTTATATCCCCTATTATGAGACTAAATAGATTTAAGCAAGTATCTGTTGAAAGATCTAACACACCGATTTCTGTCATTCATTGGCGAACGACAAAAGCTCAGGAGTTATTTCTATATTTACTTCAACATCGCGGTCAGCTTGTGCGTAAATCGGTATTGATTGATACATTATGGCCGGAGTATGAGTCGGATAAAGTATATTCACAATTGTATACGGCAATTTATCATGTCCGTAAAACATTGGCACAATTTGCTGAGCACTTTCAAATTATGAACGCGATGGAAGGATATATATTAAACATTAACCAAGTCCTGTTAGACGTAGAAGAATGGGAGCATCGAATAGCCGCTGAAGAGCCTCTTTCATTTGAAACGATAGATCAATACATAGAAACTATGAAGTTATATACTGGAGGTTATTTACAGGAATATGATTATTGGTGGGCGGAGAGCGAACGAGAGCGTCTTAAGAAGCTATGGATCAACATGGCGTACGAGATAGCGAGTTGGTATGAGAAACAGGGGCAGTTAGAT
>NZ_JBFUHJ010000815.1:0-1076 GCF_056402455.1 Paenibacillus sp. P4_A7
GGCATACGCACTATTATCTAAAAAAGGACATTTCATCACTCTCATAGAAATGAAGGTGTTTATAGGTGAAATTAATTGATGAATCCGTATTGAAATTGGCAGAAACATTTCAACTTCCCGAACGGATTTTTAAAGTCGATACATTACCGTGGATTCCCTTTACAGAAAATCATTCCTGTTATTTCAAACCTTTGCGATTCGATTTGAGTACAGGAACATGGATATATCTTTTTAAAATGAAAAGCAATCAAGTCCTAGGAAGGCATAGACATACTGGCGGAGCTGTCATTGGGTACAATATCCAAGGTAATTGGAGATATGAAGGACGGAATTGGAAAGCTACTCCTGGAACATTTATTTTCGAACCGCCCGGAGACATACATACATTGATTACTGAAGATGAAGAAGTGATTACTCTCTTTATATTAGGTGGAACTCTTCAATATTTTAATGACAACGATGAAGTTACAGGTCAAGATGATATTTACACGGTACTTAAAAAGTATAAGGATTTTTGCGTACAAAATAATATTCAAGATAATCATGATTTGATCTATTAATAGTCGAATGCTCAAAGATCGAGTAATGATTACGGAAGGGCGGTTGCTTTGGCAGCCGCTTTTTTCTTAGAATGACTGTTTGTAATCTCGTTGTATAATATGGAAGATAATARTTCGATTACCATCTATAATCTTATCATATTAATTTTTAACAAGGAGATGTACCTCATGGATAAAGTATTAATTACAGGTGCCAACCGTGGCCTAGGATATGAATTATTGAAGATTTATTCTTCTCAAAATTATATGACTTTCCCATTAGTTAGATTAGAAGAATCAGCTCAACTACTATCTACTAAATTCGCAAATTGTTACCCCATTGTAGCAGATTTAACAACTGATGATGCTATTACAGGGATTACTAATGTACTGAGTAATTACACAGAAAATATTGATATTTTGATCAATAATGCAGGCGTTTCGGGGAATGAACATCTTATTGAAACGATTAGAACAGAAGAGGTAAACCATTTATTTAATATTCACTGTTTAGGGCCGATAAGAGCAGTTCAAGCA
>NZ_JBFUHJ010000816.1:0-1059 GCF_056402455.1 Paenibacillus sp. P4_A7
ACCTGCCTGCACTCAAAATTTTCAATGAGGAAGTAAAAATTGAAAATGCATGGGATTTCGTTAGGCAGCTCGGTATTACGACACTCCAACCCGAGGACTCTTATGCACAAACAGGTGTTATTGGCGGACTTAGCATCGGCGTATCCGTTGAAGAGCTGACTAACGCATATGGCTCTATACCAAACAAAGGTATGTTTAATGACGCTTATATGATTGATCGTATTACCGATACGAATGGAAAAGTCATTTATGAGCATAAGGCAGAAGCAAAACGCGTATTTTCAGAACAAAGTGCGTTTCTTATGACAGATATGCTTCAATCGGTTATTTCCAGCAGAAGCGGTTCCGGTCATTCCATTACTTCGGAATTTAAACAATATGGTAAAATTCCCGTTGCTGGTAAAACAGGCTCCACACAAAGCTACGGAGACGTATGGTTTATGGGCTTCTCTCCAGACGTTACTCTTGGCGTATGGGCAGGATACGAGGAGCAAGTAAACTCCTTGTCCAATAAAGGTAAGACAAGAGCTCGCTCTATTTGGGCTCTCATTATGAACGAATTAGCAGAAAAAAAACCAGAGCTTTTTGTTACAGACACATTTGAAAAGCCTGATGGTATTGTTAAGGCAACAGTATCAAGTGCAAGCGGAATGCTGCCAAGTCAATTAACGAAGGAAGCAGGTATGCTTGTAACGGATTGGTTTAACAGAAAGTATCTGCCGAAAAAAACAGATGATACGCTAGTGAAAATGGCCTATATCACCTATAATGGCGTCAACTACGTACCAAACCCAGCAACTCCAAGCGATATGGTCAAAGAACAAATCGTAATCAAACGAAAAAGACCGCTTGATGCTCTAATGGATGAAATCAAAGCGGCTCAAGAGAAATTACYGGCCAAAAGTCGGCGTCCGATGGCCGTATATTTACCTGCCGATGCTTCAAAGGATGCCCCATCGAAAACTGACCCGCGTGTTGACGATGGCGCTGTACCTCCATCACCAGCGAGTTTGAAACTACAAGCAGCAAATGACGGTAATCTCACATTGACGTTCAATC
>NZ_JBFUHJ010000817.1:0-1050 GCF_056402455.1 Paenibacillus sp. P4_A7
CCGCCGTATCGGCCAATCGCATATAAGATCCAGTTTTGTCCTACTGCACCAATTGTTCCGAACAGTACAGCTCCCCAGAATGTGATATCGCCTTTCCAAACGAGATAGCCTCCGAAGCCCAATACGATTTCACTTGGAATTACTTCAATTAATAAACCGATTAATATACCAAAATACCCTAAGCTTTCAACCCATAATAACACCTCATGCAACATTTCCTTAATCCATTCCATCCTTTTTATCTCTCCGCCTCTCATTATAAGTGCCAGCCAGTGCTTACAACGCCAACGTTGAAGCTATTTTAACACATGAAACAGATAACCTTCCACTTTTGTCATCGGTTGACAAGCCCCAGCATAGACTAGCCTTAAATGATACGAAAAGATGAGGTGATCGTTCCATGTCCAAAGTATTTATCGTAAGGAAACGACAAATTCAGTTGTTTATCGTAGTAGCGGCGCTTATTATTTTGACAGGAGTATTCTTAAGCTGGAACCAAGCGCGCCCAGTTAGCGGACAGGCAACAGAGGCTCGTGTTATCCAGTTAGTCACTGGCGAGTATAAGTCGACAACCGATGATGGTAAAGAGCAGGAAGTATACGTTTGGCACCCAGGTACTATCCTCGTGGAAAAAGGAGAGTTAATTGAATTGCAAATTACAGGAGTGAATGGAAAAAGCCATCCTTTTGTCATTGAGGGTCTAGGTGTTCGTGGTGAGGTTACAAAGGGTAAAACAACTGTTGTACGGTTTACTGCTCAAAAGGAAGGCACCTATCCTGTTATATGCTTGACTCATAAAGATATGCGGCACAGCGGACCAATGGTGGGCTACATTGTTGTAGATTGAATCCAGCACAACCATTATCTTGAGTCATTTTGATACATGTTTGTTTGTTCGTTAATGAGAGTCTTAGAGTGACCTTCTCTTACCCGTGCGCATACATATGGGATAGAGAGGAGTCGGTTAACGTGAAGCCTAACTCGCAAAAGCATACCGCCGGCTATCCGAGCGCGCGCAAAATACGAAGAGCCTGCAGCAATGAGCTCTAT
>NZ_JBFUHJ010000818.1:0-1046 GCF_056402455.1 Paenibacillus sp. P4_A7
GATCTTCGGTCATCCCCTTCTTGAACAGGAAATATCCTTGTTCTCTAAAAAATTCAACATCTGTTTCCGATAAAGGTTTGAGCGGTTCTGTATAGGTTACATTCATTTCGCATTCTCCTTAGGCGTTAATAATCTACGTTCTATTAAAGATTACTTCGAGAGCGCTTACTTGACAATGGCTGTAATTCGCAATATCGTATCTATAATTGATATTCTTCAAAAAATCAACTACAGTCTCTAGAGGAGAAATTCTTATGCCCAATACACAATTAAACATCCCGTTTGATGCCTTAGAAAATGCCTATGCCGGTTCTATCGTCTACCCACCTGGAGGCCGATTTGGTCCCCGAATCCAGCAGGATATACAGCTGGTCATGCTCTACACAGGAGAAATGAACGTTACTATCGATGGGCGACATGTTAGAGTGTTACCTGGTCAACTGATGCTCCTTATGCCCGGACACGAAGAGACCTTCATCTTCTCTAAAACGGAACAATCATGGCACCGTTGGATATCCGTCCATATAACTGAGCTATCCGATGAAACTCGAGAAGCCTTAAATCAACTACCCGAATGTCTCTCCCTAACAGAGGAGATGAATCGACTAACCGATCTTATGCTCATCATTCAGCGCCAAGTGCCTAATAACGATTCCAGCATTCTGAGCCTCGGACTAGCCGCTATTCATCTGTATCCAATTGAATCAAAAAGAGTGCTTCTCCAGAAGGAAAAGCACCCTGCCGTATATTCCACTTTATCGTGGATCCATGAGCATTACTCGGAAGAGATCACTCTCGAAAAGTTAGCCAAACAAGCCCGTCTCTCTCCCGAGCATCTACTGCGACTATTCAAGACGAATGTTCAATCGACTCCTATTCACTATCTCTGGGAGTATCGGATCAATAAAGCCGTTGAGCTGCTAAACAGCACCGGGTTGACCGTCACTGAAATCGCACATCGTTGTGGGTTTAAGACGTCTCATCACTTCGCAAGACTAATCAAGCAATTCACAGGWAAAACCGCAACAGAAATTAGACAGTTGTCC
>NZ_JBFUHJ010000819.1:0-1045 GCF_056402455.1 Paenibacillus sp. P4_A7
TTTAATAAGATAAATAATTACATTTGTTCTCG
Organism: Paenibacillus sp. P4_A7; assembly: GCF_056402455.1. Lineage (NCBI taxonomy): Bacteria > Bacillati > Bacillota > Bacilli > Caryophanales > Paenibacillaceae > Paenibacillus > Paenibacillus sp. P4_A7. Next base: position 33 of record NZ_JBFUHJ010000819.1, read on the forward strand.
AATTATTAAACTCGAAACAAATAAATAGCTAGATTTGTAATCAAGTTGGAATGTCGAAGGCAAATAAATGATCTCATTACAATTTCTTAAGTTGTAATTGATTTTGACCTTACAATACAACGTTAATATTAGTGGTAGAACGGCTAGGCTGTCCGTCCTTAAGCGGCCAGACTGACACGATTCCAATAAAAAGAAAGAACAGGTGATCCAATGAAACGGAGAATACTATTCGCGAGTCTTATTCTTGTCCTGCTGCTCTCAGCATGCTCGAATGACTCCGGTGCTAAGAACGGCAGCAGCAACAAAGGAAAAGGTGATTCCAAGCAGACGATTACAATCGCTTGGCAGCCGAACGAATCAAGTGGGGACTTGCAGGAAACGCGCGACGCGATCAGCAAGATGATCGAGGAAGCGACGGGTAAGAAAGTGGAGCACTTCACCACRACAGATTATATTATTTCGATTGAAGCGCTGACCAACGGCAGTGCGGATATTGCMTAYATGGGCGCGACCTCGTACGTCGAAGCCAAGAAGAAGAACGACAATCTGGTTCCGCTCGTCGTGAACTCCGGTGAATCGGGTACGCTGGACGATGCCAGCTACTATGGCTGGTTTGCGGTGAGACAAGAAGACGAAGCGCAATACAAGGAACAGGATACGTACTCGATCGCCAATATTGCCGGTAAACGTTTCTCATTTGTTTCTAACAGCTCGACCTCGGGCTTCAAAGTGCCTTCGAATGCGATTGTCTCGCAATTCTCCAAACAGGACGCCTATAAAGACTTGAAGGTCGAAGACCTGATGGAGGGCGGAAGCGGCCAGTTTTTCAAGGATGTCGTATATGGCGGCTCTCATCAAGGATCCGCAGTCAATCTGCTGACAAAGAAAGCGGATATTGCGGCTTTCTGTGACACATGCGTCGGCAACTATGTCGAGCTGGCCGAGGGTGAAGCGAATCGTCCAGGTGCATTGTACAAGGTGAAAGAAAAGGCGGAGCAGCCCTTCGACAAGCT
>NZ_JBFUHJ010000820.1:0-1044 GCF_056402455.1 Paenibacillus sp. P4_A7
ATGTTCACCCTTATTCTCAGCTTATATTTCACAACGAAACGAGCTCACACCGCCAAAGGACACGGCGTCAGCCGAATACACTTGATTATTTATAGATAGGTCCAAAGTTTTGGCACGCGCGATAATCTGCACTCTCAAGGTTAGCAGTACCGAAAAGTCCCCAAGCACGTGGACGGAATACACGGTCCTCTGGTACGTTGTGCATGCTAACTGGAATACGCAGCATCGAAGCAAGTGTAATGAGATCGCCGCCGATATGGCCGAAGCTGATCGATCCATGATTGGCACCCCAATTGTCCATTACTTCATATACAGAGTGGAAAGCTCCCTCTCCTGTAATTGTCGGAGCAAACCAAGTAGTTGGCCAAGTTGAATCGGTACGTTTGTCGAGAGTGTCATGAACATCAGAAGGCAATTCCACAGAGTAACCTTCTGCGATTTGCAGAACAGGCCCAATTCCTTTGACAAGATTTATACGAGACATCGTCATTGGCATGCCTCCACGAGACAAATAATCAGAGGAATAGCCGCCGCCGCGGAAATATTCTACAGATGCCGGTCTCCACGAGGTTGCATCCAAGCATTGCTGCGCTTCTGCTTCAGAAATTTCCCAGAACGGCTTCATCGCTGGTTGACCGTCTTTTGTTTGCTCGCCAGTACCGTCAAGTGTAGCTGGACCGGAATTAATGAGATGAAGTATGCCGTTTTCTGCAGCGCCTGTCAGCTTATGTCCCGTAACACGTTCTACTGATTCTGGGCTCCAATATGTACGCACATCTGCGAATATTTGAGCTGTATTAGTAAGCAAGTAGCCAAACAACATAACTGCGCCGTTCAAGCTATCATTTTCCGTAGCTACGATATAAGGAGCACGAATTCCATTCCAGTCAAAGGAAGAATTCAGAATGGCTTCCATAAAGTCGCCGTTTGGAAAATGGTCTGTCCACTGACGCTGGCCTTGAAATCCAGATACAATCGCGTTATGGCCGCCTGCTTCTTCGCCAAAGCCAAGCTCAGCAAGGCGCGGATTGCCAACCATAAGAT
>NZ_JBFUHJ010000821.1:0-1043 GCF_056402455.1 Paenibacillus sp. P4_A7
AAATGACCCCAAACAAGCGGTTTACTTCTTAGCTTGCTTATCAATATACATCAATTTTAACCTTAGAGCCAATAACATATGCCATCCACACCACCCATTATTCAGCTTGTGCCAGTAGAGTATAATTTAGGGAGAAACGATAAACTTTTCGCCTTAGGCCGCCTCTCATTTATAAGTTAAACCTATGTTAAAATAGATGGAGATTCTCTACTATTACATTCAAGGAAGGTGATCCTTTGCGCATTGGAGCTATTGAAGCAGGCGGAACGAAATTCATATGTGGAGTGGGAAATGAACACGGGGAAATAACGGATAGGATCAGTTTCCCAACAGAAGCTCCTGAAATCACTTTAAAGCAAGTAATAGACTACTTTAAAGACAAGCAAGTTGAAGCAATCGGGATTGGCTCCTTCGGTCCGATCAATATTGACCCAGAGAGCTCCCAATATGGCTATGTAACGACGACACCTAAGCCTGGCTGGTCTAATTTCAACTTTTTGGGTGCGATGAAAGAAGCGTATGACGTTCCTTATGGTTGGGATACGGATGTAAATGCAGCCGCCTTAGGCGAAGCTACATGGGGGGCCGCGAAAGGCCTAACGAGCTGTGCTTATTTTACGATCGGAACGGGAATTGGATTAGGGGTTTATGTGGAAGGCAAATTAATTCATGGTCTTGTGCATCCAGAAGGCGGGCATGTATTCGTAAGACGTCATCCCGAAGACAGCTTTGAAGGGGCTTGTCCTTACCACGGCGATTGCCTGGAGGGGCTCGCGGCAGGTCCTGCTATTGAGAAAAGGTGGCATACAAAGGGGCAGAATCTACCCACTGATCATCCAGCTTGGACTCTCGAGGCCTATTATATCGGTCAAGCGATTATTAATACTATTCTTATGCTGTCTCCGAAAAAGGTTATTTTAGGCGGCGGCGTGCTCAAACAGTCTCATCTGTTTCCGATGATCCATCAGGAAGTGCAAAAAGGTCTGAACCATTATGTGAATTCAGAGGCGATACTCACCAACATAGATAGTTATATAGTAGCT
>NZ_JBFUHJ010000822.1:0-1026 GCF_056402455.1 Paenibacillus sp. P4_A7
CTATAGCATCTCCATAATGCATAAGCCAAACCTTTTGTTGAATATCTTCTGGTAGTGTGAGCAGATCCTCTAGGCTAGCGTGCACGACGCCAGGCGATTCAAGCTGACAATCATGAAAGATGGTTTCTATACCATTTTCTGTTAACTCAGTGAGTAATTTTCTGTCAAAACACATATCCGCGGAATAGAAAAAACGGTGGTTAAAAAGAAACGAGAAACTAGACTTGTTAGGAATATGTACAGTCTGCAGCAGCTTAACTGTTAAACCAGGGAATAGTTCAATCTCTTTATTCACTTCAAGTGGACGAACATCAAAAAAATCGTCTAGCTTATTGAGTGGGTCCTGTGATAATCCACCGCGCAGCGTATTTTCCCAGAGTGGTTGAATGAGCTGTTCTGCAATATATAACACAGGCTTACATTTATATTTGAACATCATTTGAAAAGCATACTCTTCCAGGCCGCCAACATGATCGCCATGTATGTGACTAATTAGTACCGCATTGAGATCTGGAAATGAAAGCCCCATTTGATGCAGTGCTTTTGGTAATGTTATTCCACAATCCACCAAGAGCTTAATGCCATTGGTTTCAATTAATGCATTATTGTTATCATATTTTTTGGCAAAGGCGCTGCCTGTACCTATCATTCGAATGTCCATAATTATCCTCCTTATTATTCCACATAGTTAATGTACCAAATATGGAGTAGGCTTTACAATTGTAGATACACATTTGCCCTCCCTTACATACAATGCAATAGGCGATACGTACGATGGAGGGATAAAGGATGAGCAAAGGAAAAGGTAAAGTAGTAAAGAAAAAGAAAACAGCCAGTGACAGGAAGCAATATCAGTATAAGCTTGTATTATCTGATACATGCGCGGTATGCAAGACGCCATGCGCCAGAGGTATGAGTTATTTAGCGCGTATGAGGCAGTCAGGTTCGGTAGGGAAAGGTGTTCCTTGTGTGTTAACAAGAATACTGGTTTAATTAATTATTTCCCAGGCATGCGCAAGATTCAAC
>NZ_JBFUHJ010000823.1:0-1025 GCF_056402455.1 Paenibacillus sp. P4_A7
AAGTTAGATCTATATATTTGCAAAATTTGTCATGTTAATATAATAGAAATAGTCAGGATGAGGAGGAACGCAGTAATGACAGATTATAATCAGCTAGTTTTCGATGCATTGCCGCCCAAAGGGAATAGCAGAGAGAAGGCTATCTCAGAGCTCGGAGCTAACGAGGCACCTGAGCTGCTGCATCTGGCTAGTACAGAGCGCGGGAAGAGTAAGCTTGCGGCCCAGAGAGCACTGGCTAAGATTGATTATGAACCGGCTGCAGCTTATTGGAAAAAGCTATTAAAGTCGCCTCAAAAATGCGAAAAAATATTAAACCACACTTTCTCGAATACAGTGTCGGATCTACTTGCTGATCGATTGCTAGCTTTTTTGCAGACGTTTCTGGAGAAGAAGCCTGGCAGCAAGATCAGCTGGGAAGAGCATGAAACACTTCTTGCCTTACTTGGCATGATGCCGGGCAAAGCGAGTGAGAAGATGTGCGAAGTGTATGAGCTTGTAGCAGAGAAAATCCAGAAGGTTTCATCATTTAAGCACGACAGCGAGGTACTAAAGCTAACCCACACAGATACCTCTTCCTTCAATATTAGTGATACGTTGGAACGTATGACTTTAGAGCATGCCTTTCCTATGATTTTGGCTGGCTCTGTTTTGATGGATGGAGATATTAGGCTGCAAGCGCTTGCTTGCAAGCTATATGAACAATATGGGGGAGCCTGGCTTTCTCCTGTGTTCGCTTCTGCGCTTCTAACCAAGCCTGCTGGCGATGTTTTTGAGGCGTTTTCACCGTATTACAAAGATCCGGTGTCGCAGTGTTTTATTTTGAATGTGCTAGGTACGGTGAAGTTTGATACTAAGCAAAACCGGCATACGTTTAGGTTYGGYTGGGGTCATATGCTTAGGAATGATACCTATTTTTCACTCACACCGCTGCTGTTTGAGGATTTGGATGTGCGCTGGATAGAACTTTTGGCAGCTGATCCGGAGAAGAAAAAGCTAAGCGGTCTTATTAAAACGAGCTATTATGT
>NZ_JBFUHJ010000824.1:0-1019 GCF_056402455.1 Paenibacillus sp. P4_A7
GGCCTTATCAGCATCAGGGTGTCTCATGGCTGCTGTTCTTAAGACGCTTCGGTCTGGGAGGCGTACTTGCGGATGATATGGGTCTAGGCAAGACCATTCAATTTATGGCTTACTTGGTCTATGTGAAAGAACAAAAGCTGCAATCTAATGGTCCTTCACTGCTCATATGTCCAACATCTGTTATCGGCAACTGGGAGAAGGAGCTTGAGAAGTTCGCTCCTTCACTACGTATTATGCTGCATTATGGAAATAAGCGAGATAAGGGCGAGGCTTTCCGTGAAGCTGCAATGGAGGCGGATTTAGTCATTACTTCCTATTCGCTGGCCCAGCTGGATGAAGAGGATATTTGTTTGCTGGAATGGGATGCGCTTTGTCTGGATGAGGCTCAAAATATTAAAAATGTGTACACGAAGCAATCTACTGCGATTCGTAGATTTCCTGCGTACCATCGAGTTGCTCTAACGGGAACACCGATGGAGAACCGATTGACCGAGCTATGGTCGATCTATGATTTTATCAATCCTGGTTATTTGGGCAATTTAAATGAATTCCGCAAAGCAGTCGTTACGCCGATTGAGAAGACGCGTGATGAGAACCTTATTTTAGGGCTTCAACGTTGGGTTAAGCCATTTATGCTTCGTAGAATCAAGAAGGATCCTTCGATCCAGCTGTCTTTGCCAGAGAAAAATGAAGCGAAGACCTATATGACGTTAACCGCAGAGCAAGGGGCTATGTATGAAAATATCGTTGCCGATTTGCTCGAGAATTTAGATAAGCTTGGACCCATGCAGCGAAGAGGGCTTATTTTGGCTACTTTAACAAAACTAAAGCAGTTATGTGATCACCCTTCATTGTTAGCGGGCGAAGATCGTTCTCCTGTATTATGGGAGGTAGAACGTTCTAATAAGGTCGCGAGATTGCTTGAGATGTGCGAGGAAATTGCTGCTGAGGGTGAACGATGCTTGATTTTCACACAATACATCGAAATGGGTAATCAGCTCAAGCAGCTTCTTGAGGAG
>NZ_JBFUHJ010000825.1:0-1015 GCF_056402455.1 Paenibacillus sp. P4_A7
GTCTCACCCTATACACAAATGTGTGGTTGCAGAAAATAATATGCTTGTTTTTAAAAAATGTTATTTCGATGAATCTTGGTATTCGGTATCTCTTGATGAAGGCGCGCTAACATTATCGGATCGTAAACTATCAACCTATGTGAATGCGTTGGCAAAAGCGGGATTTGTAATTGAGCAAATGATTGAGCAATCTGATGATGAAATTATGCAATCGTGGGACGATAACAGTGATTTTGCAAAAAAAGCCAAGATGCTTCCTGTAACTTTTGTAGTCAAAGCAAGAAAACTATAGAATCCAATCCGATAGCTTAATCATGACTAGGTTTTCACCAGGCTCATTACGCTAACGGGCAAGTTAACGTAATCGACAGGAATTTATAATAATATTATAGTCTGATAAGTTGAATGTGGAGGTATTTAATGCCAATTCTGTGTTTAGAAGGAGCAAGTGCTGTCGGAAAAACCTCAACATGTAGAGAGTTGGAAAAATCATATAATGCTTATATTGTTCCAGAAGTAAATAAGCTATTTCAACGCCCCAGTAATGCAACCCAATTATGGTATTTTGAGAAACAAATACAAAGATGGCGAATTGCAAATGAGATGATGTCAACCCACGAATTAGTGGTTTTTGATGGTGATCCTCTTCAACCACTATGGTATAACTGGTGCTATGATTTTATCGGTTGGCAACCTCTATCGGATATCATTGATTTCTTTAGAAGTCATTTGGTGAAAGAAGAGTTTGGATTTCCAGATGCTTATATTATCCTTCATGCAAGTGGATCTGAGCTCCGAATTCGGAAAGAGAATGATATCATTAATAAACGTGGGAAATTTGAAACCCATCTGCAATTTATTCATCCTCAAGCTCGTTATTTTAACAATTTAAATGAACTGGTTCCTGGCTATGTTAGGGACATTAAGGCCATATCTGTTGAGCACAATGTTTCTGAAATCATTCGATTGGCTCCAAGTTTAATGAAAATTGGTCATTCGATAAAAAGTGTCGACT
>NZ_JBFUHJ010000826.1:0-1013 GCF_056402455.1 Paenibacillus sp. P4_A7
CACTAAATATATTCCAGAGCGGCACCCCTTGCATCGCCTTCGTCGCATCGAACCATGGCTTTTGCTGCATCTGCTCATAGATTTGATTAGATTGTTGAATCGTCCACGTTGCGGTCAAATGACCTCTGAAATCAAAGACTGCGACATTGGCTTCCGTTTCCAACAAAAAATCTCTTATATTAATCATCTTTTTTGTAAACGTTTTATATTTTTGAAAGGTGCCATAGTCCACTAGCCAGCTTTTATCCGGTGTTTGCAAAAATTCAATCATTTCTGGATCATTAATAATCAAATGCGAGGCTTGATACATTCGTTCAGCCGTCGTATTCACCCGATCGGCCAGCTTGGCTAGCGTCTCAGCGCTAGATTGATGAATTTCAGTCATTAAGAGGCGATTAGAGGATTCATAATACAGCGTAACTGCAATTAAGATAGGCATCATAATTAAGATGATGAAGGACAGTAAAAGCTTCGTTTGAATACGGGTCAAAAAAACCTTTAGAACCTTTAGCTTATGCATCATGCGTAATCTCCTCGATAGCAGATAAATGAGTAGCAACAGAGACAAGCGCCTTCGATTATAAGGCGCTCATAAACAATTATACTATTATATGATAGAGGGTTACGAATAAAGTGAAAAGGTTTTATTCTATTGTCTCTCTAGATCATTCTTTGATATTGGATATGTATTAGGCCGCACTTGAATTTTTGGTAATTTGAAACCATACTCCATGCACGTTTACCGTGATTCAAGTGTGGAAAAAGAAAAAGAACCGCATCAGCATGGAGCCATAACCCACTCCTCTCGCCGATCCGATTCCCTTGTCCGATTTAGGTTTTGAAATATGGAAAACCTTTAGAAATAATCTTGAAACTAGAAAACTATTAATAGAGCTCTACTTTTTGGATTCCACAGTACACGGTGAAGAGCTTTATTTATTTACTCCTGAAAATCCCCATCTTTAATTCATTTTAATCTCACGTTGTTCTTCATTCAGCTCGTAGAGTAATTG
>NZ_JBFUHJ010000827.1:0-999 GCF_056402455.1 Paenibacillus sp. P4_A7
GATTAGAGAGTGAGGATGGAAATGAATAATTATATATTATCTTTTGCAAAAAAGTTTGATTATTTTTTTGTGCAAAAAGAAATCTCAAGTATTATTTATTTACACGATGAGGATGATAATGAGAGATTAGACCATGTCCTTTTTCTTGAGAAAGATAATGGTGATGTCACAGGCTTGTATATAAGAGGTATGAATCCGCTAATCTCAATGAATAGAATTTACGATTTGGATGATTTTAATTTATTTGATAGTTATGAAGGATTAATTGAATGCAAGGAGAATATTAAACTCGAAATAGAGTATATAGGTTTGTTTTTTAGCACTCAATACAACGAATTATTGGGTTTCTATTTGGTGAATAACGATGCATCCAGTTCCATATTTATATTATTTTTACAAGATGAAATTTATATGGAGAAGGATTGTACTAAACACGAGGTTAGCAGGATGCTTGAAAAAAGGTTTTCAACTGAAGGTTTTATAACATATGAAAAAATAAGTGAGAGTGACTGGAAAGACATAAACTTCTAAATTAACCCATGGAATACACCACATTACGTAATCGACATCCGTAATGTGTTCTTTTTTTCCTTTCTACTTGTAGTGGATATGAATTTAATAGAATGCAGATCTTAATGATTGGATAGTTATCTTTGTAAATCGTCTATCATCTTTTTATTCCTAAGTTTAAGATTACTACTTAGGGGACTCTTGAAATTCTTGATGAGTATTGCGAAAAAGAAAAGGTCTCAAGGGTTGAAGGTGCAAGGCAAGCCATTAGAAAGCTAAAGAAAAAATAAAGATAGCCCGATAGTAGTGTAGTGAACACATGGACTATCCCCTCAATGTTTCCGTTAGGAAATATTCTATTTTAGACGGACACCTCCTAGTATGCATGAAGAATTTCCTGTTTCGTTTCAATCGAGATAGAGGTACAGCCAACAAAACGCGTATTTACAACATTAAGCCGTCAATGTGTCCAGATAGGCGCATAGAGTC
>NZ_JBFUHJ010000828.1:0-991 GCF_056402455.1 Paenibacillus sp. P4_A7
CTCTCATTCTCTTCACTCCAGTTCCATTATTGAATAAATAATATTAAATGTACAACAGTTATCATAATCGAGTACGCTTCTAAATTGAATCACTATACAGATGATAAATGATAAAAGGAAATTGAAATCAGTTCTCCTGTATCCGGATCAATAAAAAGCTTCAATAGTGATTCATTTCGTTGAAATACGATACCATCCTCAGCGATAAAATCCGGCTCTCCTAAAGCATCCTTTACAGCCTCAATCGTTGCCGGAACTATACTTTCATCTAGGAGTATCGTACTAGCACTCCCGAGCACTTCAACATATTCAATGAATCCATCATTAAAGGCGATGTTCATTTCGGGATACTCATAAATTTTTGATTGCTCGTAGAGGGTATCACTCGAAATCTGCTGGGGCTCACCCATCTTAGTAAGAACTATTTTTGCATCATCATAAAKTGAAATATTATTAACGGTTTGCAGGGTTATCTCCTGTTTGACTGATTGCAGAGATAGCGGTTGTTTGTCTGTTTGCATAGATATAGTCTGTTTGTCTGTTTCCAAGGGAACGGTCTGTTCGGCTGTATGAAAGGTCATCTTCTGTGTGTATTCTACTGGAGGGGATGATGAGGAGACCGTTACTTGACCGAAAATAACACCCAATATAAGTCCAGTTAGTATCATATTCTTCATGCGAGCTTCCCTCCAATAGTATAATTGTGTACTTTATACCATTTACCCTGTTCTGCTCGCTTTGAAACATAATATTGAATTTATCTTATTTAACCCTGCCGAGCATCATTTTGTATACAGCATAACTAAACAAATGTCATCTTTCTGAATACCATTAATCTGTGGCGAGATCATTGAATTAACTAACTCAGAAGGCTCTAAATTCTGATCGTTATTAAGCAATTCGACTAGCTTATTGATTGGAATCTCTTTGCCGTCATCCATCGAATCGGTTAATCCATCCGTATATAGAACAATTTTGATCTCATTTTCAT
>NZ_JBFUHJ010000829.1:0-986 GCF_056402455.1 Paenibacillus sp. P4_A7
AGGAAATCCTGATTGAAAACGTAAGTTTGAATCCGTCATAATAAAAAAACCTCCAATATGATATAATAATGTTACCGATAACCTCAAAATAACAAGAATAAGGGTTGCTGTCAATGGCAACTTTTCTGTATGATAGATTCAAGGATATTCAATAAGGAGACATTAGAATGGTAACCATATATGATATTGCGGCCAAAGCAAGCGTATCCGCAATGACCGTCTCCAGAGTTATCAATAACACTGGAAAAATCAGCGAGAAAACGAGAACTAAAGTAAAGCGAGTTATGGAAGAATTGAACTATGTTCCAAACCAAACCGCCAGAAGTCTAGTCCTGCAGCAGACCAAGCTTTTATTTCTGCTCATTACTGATATTATGAACCCTTTCTATACAACGCTTGCCCGCGGTGCTGAGGATGCTGCCATTAAATCGGGATATCGTCTGCTTTTCGGAAACAGTGATGAGAATCTTGACAAGGAATCTGACTATGTGACGACGATTCTGACAGCCCGTGTAGACGGCGTTCTTGTGGCACCAACAGGAGACCCTTCTCTTCCGCATTTGGAATCTCTGCGTAAACACAATGTGCCTTTTGTCCTGCTTGACCGTGAAGTACCCGGCATTGAGTGCGACATCGTGCTTGGGGACAGCAAAGAAGGCGCACGACGTCTTGTCGAGCACCTTGTGTCTCAAGGTCACCGTCGCATTGCAATGGTGAATGGATCACCTTCCGTATCCAGTGCCCGCTTAAGACTACAGGGCTACCAGGAAGGGCTGARGCTAAATGACCTAACCTATGAAGATAAATATGTATTTGAAACAAGCTTCGGACCTGTAAAGGACCTGTCCAAAATGGAGCAGTGGCTTGATCAGCTTGACCCGCCTCCAACAGCCATTGTAGCTGGCAACAACGTGCTCGCTGTTGAAATTCTGAAGCTACTGCGTGATCGCAGCATTCATGTACCGGCTGACATGTCTCTTGTATGC
>NZ_JBFUHJ010000830.1:0-976 GCF_056402455.1 Paenibacillus sp. P4_A7
CTGTATCATCTGCATTAAGTTGCAGCCTCCTGTTCGTTACGGCTTGTACATAGATTATCATTATTCTCCCGTCCGATACAAGAGAACCGGTTTTTGACCGCTATTACATCTTTTCTGCTAGCCGCCGAGCCCATGTGTCTACTTCTTCTATCATTTGCAGATCATTTATATCTGAAGCATTATGCTGACTGATTACCGATTCTAAAATCCGTTCGATATCAAGAAACGTTATTTCTCCTTTTAGAAACCGATCAACAGCTACTTCATTCGCGGCATTAAAAACAGTAGGCGCTGATTGACCTTGACGACCGCATTCAAACGCCATACGTAAACACGGATATCTCACGAAATCCATTTCATGGAAATGGRGCTTGCCCATCTCAGCTAAGTTAAGACGTTTAGTCGGGGTTGCTATACGCTCTGGGTAAGATAAAGCATATTGAATAGGAACACGCATATCCGGCATCCCAAGCTGGGCAATTACACTATTATCAGTAAATTCAACATAGGAGTGAATGATGCTCTCCGGATGAATGATGACATCAATCTGGTCATAGGAGACATCAAAAAGCCATCTAGCTTCAATAACCTCAAGTCCCTTATTGACCATAGTTGCAGAATCGATAGTAATTTTTGCTCCCATAGACCAATTCGGGTGATTAAGGGCTTCAGCCACCGTTACGCCTTCAAGCTGCTCTCTTGTTCGATCACGGAAAGAACCGCCAGAAGCTGTTAATGTTATCTGCTGAATAGACTTCCGGGATTCCCCGTTTAAGCATTGAAAGATTGCGGAATGCTCGCTATCGATTGGAAATATAGATACGTTACGTCTCTTTGCAGCTTCCATAACAATATGACCAGCTGTAACTAGCGTTTCTTTATTTGCYAATCCAATATCTTTACCTGCATGGATAGCAGCTAAAGTAGCCGGCAAGCCACGGCTTCCGACAATAGCCGTCACAACGACGTCAGCATC
>NZ_JBFUHJ010000831.1:0-974 GCF_056402455.1 Paenibacillus sp. P4_A7
TCATCGTTCCGTTCGATTATTTGCTTAAACATCGGCGTTTCTATGCGACGAATATTCGGGTCGTCCGCGTCGAGCAGCACCAACCCTTCCTTGCTGAACAATTGACTTAAAATAAATGCGAATAAGTCTGACAACGAATGAGCTTTGATCGTCATCTGGCGAAGCTCTTCCAGCAATACCGGTTTAAACTCGGAATGCGGCAATGTCTGCTCAAGCTCTGTCAGTAATTGCTCCCAGGCTTCAGCTGTAATTGCTGTACGACTAACTGACGTACGAGCACCTTCAGGTCTTACAGCGGACAGCTTGCGAAGCTCCTGCTCTGCTGTCAGAAAGTAAGCATGATTCGCTTCATCCCAATCATGATCCTCCCCAGCAATCCAAAATACAGGAACCACTGTGCGACCGAGCTGAGCGCTCGCCGACTTAGCTGCTCCAATAATCGAAACTGCTTTATGTATGACAAGCAATGGACCGGTCCATAAACCAGCTTGCTGTCCTCCAATTACAACCGGAGCTCCTTCCGCAATCGTAGCAATAGCTGCTAATGCTTCTGGTGCCGCATTTACTCCCTCGTTATAAGCTCTAAGCACGTTTGCTAATGCAACAGAGTCAGCTCTTAAAGCACCTCTGTCGTCTAAGCGGTCCATACGTTTATTCCAATCCTGCTCCACACCGGCATGATAGCCATATAAAGCTTCCACACGGCTGTCTGACCGCTCAATATAAGCTTGTGTCAAAGGCTGATTAATCGGCAATGCATACGATTCTATTTTCATCGCGTAGTTTTGACCTCCCGCTTGCTTGTTGTCGTTTAAACTCTAAGTAATTATCTTACCTTAAGTAATTGTACACAAACGTGAAGCCACCCGTCAAAGCAAATACGCCTCCATTATGAATGAGGCGTTCTTTATTACCATATTTATGTTAAGAAACAAGTATCGTTTTCCCGATTCCGATGCACATAAACACCTGTC
>NZ_JBFUHJ010000832.1:0-971 GCF_056402455.1 Paenibacillus sp. P4_A7
GAATGGAACAACGGCGAGCTTGATAGCTATTTGATCGAGATCACTGCAGATATTTTTAAGAAGATAGACCCGGATACAGGCAAACCGATGGTAGATGTCATTCTCGATTCAGCAGGACAAAAAGGAACAGGAAAGTGGACTAGCCAAAGCGCATTGGATTTGGGCGTTCCATTATCTATCATTACAGAATCCGTGTTCTCACGCTTTATCTCCGCAATGAAAGAAGAACGCGTCGCTGCGAGTAAACAATTGAATGGGCCTGCAGCATCTAGCTATGACGGAGATCCGAAAGAATTCATTGAAGCGGTTCGTAAAGCTTTGTACACTAGCAAGATTGCTTCCTACGCGCAAGGCTTTGCGCAAATGAGAGCAGCATCTGACGCATACAACTGGGATTTGAAATATGGCAGTATCGCGATGATTTTCCGCGGAGGATGTATTATCCGTGCAAGATTTTTGCAAAATATTAAAGATGCCTATGATCGCAATCCTGCGCTAAACAATCTGTTCTTGGACGAATACTTCAGCGAGATCGTACAGAACTATCAGGAAGCATGGAGAAAAGTAATATCCATTGCAGTGACCAGAGGAATTCCTGTTCCCGCGTTCTCTTCTGCACTAGCCTATTATGATAGCTATCGTACAGAAAGATTGCCAGCTAATTTGCTGCAAGCGCAGCGTGATTATTTTGGAGCACATACTTTCCAGCGTCTTGATAAAGAAGGTAGCTTCCATTTCCAATGGATGAGCAATAACGAATAACAACTAAGCAACGAATAACGTATCATGAAGCGCATATTCAGCTAATTTGTCTAATAATTATTGAAATTTTAAAATGCGCATGCTATGATACTTCATAAATTCATTGATTGGAGTTGGAGCGGATAATGTAATATTTCTTGCAAACCTTATAAAACAATAAAACAGAAAAAGCGATCGGTTTATTTCGCGTGTTTTATTCTTTATATGCA
>NZ_JBFUHJ010000833.1:0-970 GCF_056402455.1 Paenibacillus sp. P4_A7
GACTTTGGCTTCTTCATCCAGTGTAATGCAGCATTAGAAAAAACAGCATCGAATGATTGATTCAAATTAAAGTTTTGTCCGTCTCCAACTAGAACAGTGATTTCAGCATATTTATTTTGCGGCTTCTCTATCATTTCTGCCGAAAAATCCATCCCCGTCATGGTCGCTCCTGTCTTACTGATTTCATACGTTAAGTCGCCCGTGCCGCAGCCTAAATCAAGGATGCTTTCATCTTTTGATGGTTTTAAAAATTGTACAACATCCTTGCCAAATTCAGATACAAAACCAAGCTTGCTGTCATATAAGTCCGCTTTCCAAACCTGAGATGAACTCATCTTATCGTCCCCCAACATTTGTAATAGGTCTATTTTCACACATCAGTCGTTATAAGTTAAATATATAAAAACTATTTACTTTATAACTTAAAACTATAATTAAACTTCTCCTACATAATAACACCTATCACTTAAATGAAGATTTAAACGCTGGTTGGCGATGCATGTAATGAAATAAGGCAACGCACCTCTTACTCGATGCATTGCCTTCTCTTCCACGAACTATTTTTTTGATTTATAATACTCAGCGAACACATCTGCGAAAGCCTCTGCAGATAGAAGGTTTTCTTGCAGTGTATTGTTTATGCCTCCGAATTCCAGTAGTAAACTCCCGTTAGAGATGGACTGGTTATATTCGCCATTTCCTTGGCTTGAGCTTTTTAACAAAACGCCTCTAGATATTCCCGGATATTTTTTGTTCAAGAGTGCATGCAACGCTTCAGCGAATTTCTTATTTTCCTTGTAGGCCGGATTACCGCCTCCAATGACGAACATAATGCGTGCGTATGACTTCCCATTAATAGACACGGTTGTTTTTTCATGCGGAATATTAGCGTCTCGATGAATATCGAAGAAGTAGGACAAGGATGAATTAGTCTCGACCGCCTTGTTCACAGCTTTTCGTGACTCTGAGT
>NZ_JBFUHJ010000834.1:0-967 GCF_056402455.1 Paenibacillus sp. P4_A7
AATCAATATTAATTGATGCACTTAGTTTAGTTGTTGGCGGACGCGGCTCCGCAGACATGGTGAGGTATGGTTGTGACAAGGCAGAAATGGAAGCAATGTTTGATGTTCCAGTCAGTCACCCTGTTTGGAATGTATTAGATAAATTAGGTGTACAAGCTTCATCGGAAGAGATGCTCGTTATTAGACGCGAGTTATCTTCTCATGGGAAAAGTAGCAGCCGTGTGAACGGCCAGCTAGTGACGATGACCATGCTTCGCGAAGTAGGCGAATATTTGGTTAATATTCATGGACAACATGAGCATCAATCCTTGCTACGTACGGAGYAGCATTTGGAATGGCTTGATATGTTTGCGGGTGACTTGCTTATAGAGCGCAAGCAAAATTATCGCCTTGTATTTAATCAATTGCAGCAAGCCAGAGCTTCTTTGCGTGAATTAGAAAATTCAGCAAGACATAATGTCCAAATGCTTGATTTATATCGATTTCAAATTGAAGAAATTACAAATGCGCAGCTAAAGCCGCTAGAAGATGAATTGCTTACGGAACAGAAGCGCAAGCTAATGTATGCAGGTAAAAGATTGGATGCTGTTTCGGAGGCTTATTCCTTGTTGTATGGCGGTAAAGGAGTAGATGCAATAAGTAAAGCAATAGCTAAGCTTATTGATATACAAACTTATGATACAGCCAAGCTTAGTCCTATGCTTGAACAACTGCAATCTGCTTTTTATCAGGCCGAGGATGCTGCCTTTCAATTGCGTGATTATCGTGACGGAATCGATTCGGATCCAGATGAGCTTGCCCAAGTGGAAGACAGACTTGATCTAATTAATGGTTTAAAGCGAAAATACGGTGAAACGATACCGGATATTTTAGCTTATTTAGATAAAACAACTAGCGATCGCGACAAAATCGAAAACCGTGATCAACTCCTAGAGCAGCTCCGTGAGCAAGAGGGACAGCTATATAG
>NZ_JBFUHJ010000835.1:0-965 GCF_056402455.1 Paenibacillus sp. P4_A7
TACCTGGGTAATACCGGCACATGTAGGATTGTATCATAACGATTATCCGAACGGGATTTGGGATCAACCAGTACCACCTCGTGAAACAGTAGATCTTAATTCAAGTTTGACCGCGTTCACATTAGCGGAAACTGTCCATTTACTCAAGGATAGATTACATCCCTGGGTCGTTCATCGTGCGAAAGAAGAGATTGATAATCGTATATTTCAAGTGTACTTCAATGATCCCACACCGCAAAACTGGGAATTAAAAACAAATAATTGGCCTGCGGTTTGCTCTTCAAGTATAGGAGCAGCTGCTATTTATATGATTGAAGATAGTGAAAAGCTGGCCGGCATGCTATGGCGTGTCATTGGAGTACTACGGAATTACTTCTCAGGATTTGACGAAGAAGGAGCAACACCGGAAGGACCAGCCTATTGRCAATTTGGATTTTCTAACTTTGTCTATTTTGCAGAATTATTGAAAGAACGTACGCATGGGCAAATCTCCCTACTTATGGATAAGAAGGTCGAACGAATCTCACAATTTCCGCAATTTTGCACGTTAATGGGGGGTAAGGTCCTCAATTTCTCTGATTCTCATGATGAAGTAGCCTTCAATGCAGGACTTATTGGGCGGCTACAACAGTACATACCATCTCTACAACTTCCTACTAAGGAGTACCAGTTTAAACCGATTCTGGGTAATTGGTTGGACGTAACAAGACTAATGCTTTGGTCATTATCTAATTCGGAATCATCGGTAACCACCAAGGATAATGAAGATCGGATTCAAGAGCAAATATTTACTGGAAACCAATGGGTAATTTCGAAAGTGCGGAATGCAAGAGGTGGAATTACTGCTTTTGCTGCCAAAGGCGGACATAACGAAGAACCACACAATCATAATGATCTTGGGCATTTTATTATACATGTCGATGGCCAGAACGTACTCGCAGACCTAGGGATAGGGCTTTATACGA
>NZ_JBFUHJ010000836.1:0-955 GCF_056402455.1 Paenibacillus sp. P4_A7
TCCTTCTGGTATAAGGGTGACACGAACAACAATCAGGTCATCTGTTCAAACAAGGATTTTAGTAACGGCTCTAACGCAGGCTGGGCGATTTATACATCAGCCCATTCAGTCGAAATGAATTTCGGATTCCCGAACGCAGCAGTAAAGAGCATCTCCTTTGGGCGCAACACGTTCGATACTTCCGTTTGGCGTTATGTGACCTTTGTTGTTGATAGAAAAAAAATGCTTGCGTCGTTGTATATTGATGGTTACGAAATGGCTGAAACTACGCTAGGGCCCGGAACTTTAGATACATCGAACCCATTACATATAGGTTGCGACGGGTTTTGCAACCTCGGCGGTAATTCGTTCGATATCGCTGATCTGATGATTTGGCAAGGCGCATTTAGCAGTGATGTAGTGCAAGCGAATTATAATAGTTACGCTGTAAATAAAGTTGATATGCAAGCGCTTAACGACACTATATCAGAAGCAAATACAATAATAGCAAGCGGTCTCGGCAACGGTTTCAGCGAAACTGATTTTAATTACTTGAAAAAGGTTTTAAATACGGCAACTACGGTTGCAACAACGCAAAAAATAAAATTATATACACAGGAAACCATCAATTATTACAACCGTGAACTAAACAACGCCACATTTATCTATCAAAAAAGCAATAAAACATTAACTCCCGCCGATTTAAATATGATTGTGGACAGCGACCCAGAAATGAGTCCCCATGCAATCAAGCGCGTGGAAGAAAGTTTTAGAAAAGAACTGAGCGTATTCCCGCAGGCCGACGTCATGTTTATTCCCGGCGATGTTACCGGCGGTAACAATGCCATCGAATATGTGTGGATGAAAGAGATGACAAACGTATACGACAAACTTAAAAATGAGGGATTATTTGACAACACGGCGTTCTATATAATAAGAGGAAACCATGATATGGAAGGCGCTGAAGAGTTCATAC
>NZ_JBFUHJ010000837.1:0-952 GCF_056402455.1 Paenibacillus sp. P4_A7
CTATATACACTTATCGCAGAGCAAGGCGTTGTCTCCAAAGCCGAATTACTTGCCGCTTTTTCACTTACAAGCAGCTCGCTTACAAGACTGCTTGACGAGTTAGTTTCTGATAGCTTGTTGATTATGTCTGGTCTCGGTCCTTCGAATGGAGGCAGAAGGCCGATTCTTTATGAAATTAATCCTGCCTATGGATATTTTTTTGGATTAGAAATATCAAGACGATACTCTACATTAGGTTTTTATGATATGAAAATGAATCCTTTGTCCCTCATACGTTGGCGAATGGATGAGGCTATGACACCTCAGCAGCTCGTTGAATATGTCACAAATAATATCCGATCGATTTTGCTCGATCACAAAATCGATCGCAATAACGTAATTGGAATCGGAATTGGCGCAGTTGGTCCTCTGGATCGGGAGAAAGGAATCATCGTTCACCCATTAAACTTCCCAGCTTCGGGATGGAATGACGTGCCGATATGCCAAATCCTTCATGAGCAGACCGGCATACCTGCCAGTCTAGAGAATGGCGCTAATGCTGCACTAATCGGGGAACACTGGTCAATGCGCCGACAAAATCTTCAGCATATGTTATATGTACACGCTGGTGTTGGTCTTCGCTCTGCCATGATGTCTTATGGGCAAATCGTACACGGTTCTATTGATATGGAAGGCTCCATCGGCCAAATGATTATCCAGATGGACGGTCCTAGATTAAATGATCATGGGAACTACGGTGCACTTGAAGCTTTCGTATCCGTTCAAGCTTTAGAGATGCAAGCGCGCTCCCATGCCAAATTAGGACGTACTGATCTACTTTATGACGAACGCTTATCTCCCGATAAGATTAATTACGATATGCTGCTGCAAGCCTTTTCGCAGAACAACTCTTATGTTCGTGAGCTGTTCATGCAATCAGCTATGTATTTCGGAATTGGTCTTGCTAATCTGA
>NZ_JBFUHJ010000838.1:0-950 GCF_056402455.1 Paenibacillus sp. P4_A7
TCATATAAGTGGTATAAGGAAACATTGGGTGGTCCAGTAAATGAGGCGGGTCAACCTGCAACGGAGGCAGGAGAGGAAATCTACTTTATTCGATCGCTGGAACGCAAAACATATAATCACGAAACCGCGGCAACGGATAGTATACGGTATATGGCATTCGCTATGTTTGAAGTGAATGAACTTTCCAAACTGCATAGACAAATGATCGATCAAGGTTTAAATGTATCACATCAAATTAATGATAGAGGAGGATGTGGCCGCCAGATCCAATTGTTAGACCCAGACGGGAACAAGTGGGATATTTGGGAGCGGCAGACGATGGTGCACTGGAGGGGAGAAGCCGCAAACAGCCCTGACTGGAAAGAACGATTCCTCTTTTGCGATTATACCGGGGAGCGTTTGATCGATGATTATTTCGAGTCACTTCAAGGGCATCATCTTCGGGAGGCTGCAACTACTGTACAAGTGATGGACTACAACAAAATCCACGAAATGGATCCTGAAGGAGTAAAACAGCTGCTGGAAGCCTTGGATCAATTTTGTGAGCAAAATCCGGATCGGTCGTTTCAAATTCTGATACGGGAAGGCTGGTATGGCGCATTCCAATCATTTGTTCATAGATATTAATAACTCTTATAAGTTCAGCATTAGTAGAACGAACCAAGGAGCAGTTTGCCCCGGCAGCTGTTCCTTGGGTTTATTAAGTTATAGGGGAGATTTCTTATGAGAGTTAAAATGTTTTTACTTACGGGAAAACCAGGAATGGGCAAAACGACTCAGATAAAAAAGATAATAAGTAAAATCGGTTCTGATATTTGCGCTGGTTTTTATACGGAGGAAATACGTGATACCAATGGTCGCATCGGATTTAAATGTGTCACGCTTGCAGGTGATAGTCAAGAAATCGCAAATGTGGTCAGTAACAGCTCTATTAGAGTCGGTAGGTATGG
>NZ_JBFUHJ010000839.1:0-947 GCF_056402455.1 Paenibacillus sp. P4_A7
GATGATAATAGCGTGTCTGACTATTCATGCAAAAAGACTCCTCTCGTTTCGTACTTCGCACCAATATATGTTAGGCTGCTTGACTATAATTACGATAGGAATGAGATTTCCCCAAATTAAAATGAGCTATCTTGCATGATCGCAAGATAGCTCATTTATAAACTCTATTACTTACCCTATTAATTAACGAATACGATAGCTCAAATCGTTCCACCGAAGCTCATTACGGAAGTTGCGAATCGTAGTATCCTTGTCAATAACGACACATTCAATCCCTACTAAATCCGCCCAATCTACTAGCTGCTGCGTCGTAACTGCAAATGAAAATACGGTGTGATGCGCACCGCCAGCATAGATCCACACTTCCGCTGAATCACGCAGCGATGGCTGCGGTTTCCACAAAACACGTGCAACAGGTAGCTTCGGCATTTGATGACTCGGCTTAAYGGCATCTACTTCACTAATAATCAAACGGAAACGGTTGCCAAGATCAACAAGAGAAGCATTTACTGCTGCCCCCGCACGACCGTCGAATACAATTCGAGCAGGGTCCGCTTTCCCGCCGATACCGAGCGGATGAACTTCGATTTTCGGACGACTATCTGCAATAGTTGGACAAATCTCAAGCATATGTGCACCTAATATAAGTTCATTGCCTGGCTCAAAATGATACGTATAATCCTCCATAAATGAAGTCCCTTTATTGCCAGCTATCAGCTTCATCAGCCGAGTAAGTGCCGACGTTTTCCAATCGCCTTCTCCACCGAAGCCATAGCCCTGCTCCATTAAACGTTGAACAGCCAGACCCGGCAGCTGCTTCATACCGTGCAAGTCCTCGAACGTAGTGGTGAACGCAGAGAATCCGCCTTCTTGCAAGAATGACTTAAGACCAAGCTCAATCCGCGCTTGCTCACCAATAGATGCCCATGATGCTGCATTATTACGGG
>NZ_JBFUHJ010000840.1:0-947 GCF_056402455.1 Paenibacillus sp. P4_A7
GTGCAGGGCACCTTGGCGTTAAATCAGGTGTCGGCTTCTTTAAATATGACAAGGATGGGGATCGAATCGAATGAAAGTACTTGTAATTAATTCTGGGAGTTCATCGTTAAAATACCAATTTTATGATATGCGAGATGAATCTGTGCTTGCAAGCGGACGTGTAGAACGAATAGGTATGGATGCTTCAATAGTCACCTATAAGCAGGTCGKTAAGCCGGAGGTTCACACGGTTAGTGAAATATTGGATCATGTTACAGCAGTAAAGCGTGTTACTGACATGTTAACTCATGCGGAGCATGGAGCGATCTCTGAAATGAATGAAATCGATGCCGTTGGACATCGTATTGTTCATGGTGGTGAGACATTCAGCAGTTCCGTTATTGTTACAGAAGACGTAAAACAGGAAATTCGCAGACTATTTGATTTAGCCCCACTACATAATCCAGCTCATATGATGGGAATTATGGCAGTAGAATCAGCTTTGCCGAAYGTTCCTCAAGTGGTTGTGTTCGACACGGCTTTCCATCAAACGATGCCTAAAACATCGTATTTGTATGCGATACCTACTGTATTGTACCGTCGTCACAAAGTTCGCCGTTATGGCTTTCACGGAACATCCCATTCCTATGTTAGCGGACAAGCAGCTGCATATTTAAACCAACCATTAGAATCGCTTAAAATGATATCGTGTCACATTGGCAATGGAGCTAGTTGTGCTGCAATATTGGATGGTAAATCGTTTGATACAAGTATGGGTATGACTCCATTAGAGGGTTTGATGATGGGGACGAGAAGCGGTGATCTCGATCCTGCTATAGTGCCATATGTTATGAATAAGGAAGAATTGACTCTGAATGAGGTTAATTCCATGCTTAATAAGCATAGCGGACTGTTAGCTATTTCTGGAGTAAGCAGTGATATGCGAGAAATAACGGATGCTATGCAGG
>NZ_JBFUHJ010000841.1:0-940 GCF_056402455.1 Paenibacillus sp. P4_A7
TAAAACGAAACCCATTACCGGAACCTCGCATTTATGTGAATATCTATGGGAAACGCAAGGCTAAGGCCTTTGTTCAGTAAGATGATTTGAAGAGCCGTATGCCTTAATTGGGCACGTACGGATCTGTGAGGGCTTGCAGGTCAAACCTACAAAATGGTAGGCCTGCATTCTACTCGACTACAATTTTCAGACGCTTGTTTCAAAAAAAGGAAAAACTATCAGTTCTAAAGAATACGGATAGAGTACAATCTAAGAGAGAAGAGAAGAGGAGAGGAGTATGACTATGATTAGTGAAGAAACCCAAGCAATCATCGTAAAATATGTTGAGGCCTACAATTCATTTGATGTCGAGAGTATGGTTAAACTTTTGCATAAGGATATTTTGTTTAGAAATTTTTCCAATGGTGAAATTAACACAGAGACCAGAGGAATACAAGAGTTTAAAGAACTGGCAGAAAAGTCGTCAAAGATTTTCTCAAGTCGTCGTCTGACAATTACCAATTACAGTGCTATAGATGACAGAGTAGAAATATACATTGATTATAAAGCAATACTGGCTGTTGATTTGAACGGATTAATGATTGGAGATACGCTTCAACTAAAAGGGAAGTCAGTATTTGGAATTAAAGAAGGAAGAATATCATTGATTGAAGATTATAGTTAAATAACTTGATGAGACATCGCATGATTAAGCTAACGGGACACGATAGCTCAATAAAGGACATTTGAATAAAACTCCCATTTTTATGAACATGTCTACACACAAAACCTTTTCAGAAGCATATAAACGGCCCTACAAACCACTTTCTTTTTATAGGTCGAAGTTCAAATTCGATCATAAAGGGAAAATGGCGTGTAGGGCCTTTCTATTCGTTTAGTGTGTTTTGGTATCTACGAGGTTACATGCTCACAAAATAAATGATTTTGTACAGATGTACTG
>NZ_JBFUHJ010000842.1:0-933 GCF_056402455.1 Paenibacillus sp. P4_A7
GGCGCCCACACGGAACCATTGGGATTTCCTGCTGTTTCCTCAAAGTGGACATCGGTCGCTAATAAAAATCATCATAAACAGATTTAGTCACCATCGGATCGACACTGTTTGTATAAAAAGTATGCTCAACCCCTGGCTCAATGTAAAACATATCGTCACCTTGAGCTGAAAATAACTATCCATCAATTCGATACTTCTTCTCTAAATCAGAACACTTCTCGGGATCGATGTGTATGATTTTCGAAGCAGAGTACCCATTCAAATTTTGAGTATTACCTCCTTCATGACACAGTTGAAGTTCTTTAACCCTTGTTATAACCTCTTCATCCAAACAGACGTCGTTCATTTCATCTTCTTCTACAATTTCTATAGGAACAAAATGTTCCATCCTGTTAAAGTCTCCATTATTATCGTTGTACGACAAGATAAATACAATAGTTTTACTTCCGCAACTGACCGGCTCTCGTGTGTAAATTTCAATGAAGAAATCATCTGAGATATTAGGTTCATAAATAATAAGCTCACCAGCTTCATTCTCATAAAAATTGTTCAAATTACGTCCTCGGAATAACCCAAATGGGAGAATAATTTGTATTCGGGCGTTTTCAACATCACCAATCGGCTGTAATCGGACCCAAAGGTGGTTCATGCCTTCTTGGCACTCTAACTTTGACTTTGCCCCTCTAACGGAAATCATCGATTGTTCCCCCTTTCACTAATAGTGAAACTGCCTCGATTATTTTCGATTTAAGTTCTGGAGAGGTTTGAGAACTCAAAGATATAATGACGTCCTTATTTATAATATGTGTTTCATGATTCAACATCTGTTCAGACTGATACAATGGAAGTTTCTCGCCAACCTTCTCAATATCAACGATTGATAGTCCGTTTAATTTGTCTTGAATAGTGGCTAATGTCTCCCCACTTTTAGAT
>NZ_JBFUHJ010000843.1:0-929 GCF_056402455.1 Paenibacillus sp. P4_A7
AATCACTTTTGTTTTCTCTTCCTCAGGGTACTTAGATGTTTCAGTTCCCCTGGTATGCCTCTATTCAACCTATGTATTCAGTTGAAAGTAACTGTCCATTACGACAGCTGGGTTTCCCCATTCGGAAATCCTCGGATCAATGCCTGCTTACGGCTCCCCGGGGCGGTATCGTTGTTCGCCACGTCCTTCTTCGGCTCCTAGTGCCTAGGCATCCTCCGTGCGCTCTTACTAGCTTAACCTAACGTTCCGATTGATCCATCTCGCTTGCGCAATCTCGATACAATCTTCACGGGTATTACTAATCCCAGCTAAAGGATATTTCAGCAATTCTTCTTTCGTTATCCAGTTTTCAAGGTGCAATTGTTGAACRTTTTCCATTCAGAAAAGTTCTTGGTGGAGCCAAGC
The DNA here is from genome assembly GCF_056402455.1 of Paenibacillus sp. P4_A7. NCBI lineage: Bacteria > Bacillati > Bacillota > Bacilli > Caryophanales > Paenibacillaceae > Paenibacillus > Paenibacillus sp. P4_A7. The sequence goes on from NZ_JBFUHJ010000843.1 coordinate 406, forward strand.
GGGATCGAACCGCTGACCTCCTGCTTGCAAGGCAGGCGCTCTCCCAGCTGAGCTATGGCCCCATAAATGGGTACCGACTTCTCAGAGTCGATAGTGGTGGGCCTTAGTGGACTCGAACCACCGACCTCACCCTTATCAGGGGTGCGCTCTAACCAGCTGAGCTAAAGGCCCTTGAGTTAATCTCTTGGACTTCCATTGAAAGAGGKTTACTCTTTCAAAACTGACAACGAGTATAGCGATAAACTGCCAWGTTTATCYGAACCTCATCGGGTTCRGGTATTTCCTTAGAAAGGAGGTGATCCAGCCGCACCTTCCGATACGGCTACCTTGTTACGACTTCACCCCAATCATCTACCCCACCTTCGACGGCTAGCTCCCTTGCGGGTTACCCCACCGGCTTCGGGTGTTGTAAACTCTCGTGGTGTGACGGGCGGTGTGTACAAGACCCGGGAACGTATTCACCGCGGCATGCTGATCCGCGATTACTAGCAATTCCGACTTCATGCAGGCGAGTTGCAGCCTGC
>NZ_JBFUHJ010000844.1:0-923 GCF_056402455.1 Paenibacillus sp. P4_A7
ATGCTGGCTTGAGCGATAAGGAAATTGTTATTCGGATGACGGGTTGTCCTAACGGCTGCGCTAGACCTGGTTTAGGTGAAATCTCTTTCATTGGCAAGTCGCCAGGTAAATACAATATGTATTTGGGAGCGAGCTTTGTTGGTGATAGGCTGAATAAAATTTACCGTGAGGGCATCGATGAGAAAGAGATTCTTGAGACTCTTGAGCCTATTATTAAGCACTATGCGAATGATCGGCAGGAGAAAGAACATTTTGGAGATTTTGTTATCAGGAATGGCTATGTGAAAGCGACTACTTCAGGCCTGAACTTCCATGCATAAGTAATAGAGAATGCTGTTTAATCAAAAAAAGGATAGGAATCTTTTCTAGTGCAGAAAAGATCCCTATCCTTTTGTATTTAAGTAACCAGGCTACTCGAACATTTCACCATTGTCATAACTAACTTGCCATTCAATGCCGAACTTATCTTTGAGACTGCCGTAGCATTTGCTAAAGAAGGTTTCTTGAAGCTCCATTTTCACTGCGCCGCCATCTTGCAGCTTACTAAATACAGTTTTCATCTGATCTATGTCTTTACTGACAAAGGCAAGATTTATATTATTTCCTTCTGTAAAGGGCATGCCTGGAAAAACATCTGAGAACATAACATTGCTGCCTTCGATGGTAAGACGAGTGTGCATGATTAAGTTTTTAGCTTCTTCTGGAAGCGGATATTGCGGATTCTGTGGAGCTTCCCCAAATGTCATCAATTTTGGAGGTTTTGTTCCAAATACTTGAGCATAAAACTCTACTGCTTCACGACAATTTCCATTAAAGTTCATATAAACGTCAATAGCCATTTGATTCACTCCTACGTTTTGAGTTTTATTTTATGTTAGAGGCAACATTTCTATATTGTATCATTAATCAGAAAAGAAGTATTT
>NZ_JBFUHJ010000845.1:0-907 GCF_056402455.1 Paenibacillus sp. P4_A7
TAACAGCATTGTCCCTAAATCGTATAGATGATACATCGCACCAGTTGTCTCCGGTTTATATAAGGTTCTCCATAGAGACAAAACAGCAGGATGAACAAAATAAATGCCAAATGAAGCCGCACCAAATGCGTATAACAGACGAGAGGAAATCGTAATGCTGCCTGCAAATTTTTGTCCAATCCACAATAGACTTATTCCAATTAAAACTGCATATAGCTGATAGAGCACAACGTACATCGGCCCCCAGAATACAACACCGCTATTAGATGTAATAAGTAAAATCGAATAGAAGAACCCAATTGCTGTCGCTGCCGCAAACGTCCACCATAAATGTTCGGATTTTGCTTTAAATGATTTGTACAGAATGCCTATCGCTCCACCTACACAGAAAAAAATGATATAGTTGGGTAACAACGCTGCTGCATGATTAATCGGTTCAACCCAATGATGGAAATAATAGAAAATACCTTTTACAACAATACCAATCAAGATGAGATGAACAGCTGTAAATTTGAGCTTACGCATTAGCGTGATAAGTAGCGGAAAAACCAAGTAAAATTGAATGATAATGACCATAAAATAGAGATGGTATCCCGATCTGCCCCATGCTAAATTGTAAAGAAATGTGGACAGGTCAAAGGATAGCTCCTGCTGCCGTAAAACTTGATAAAAGAAATAGTAAAAAACAGACCAGATCAAATAGGGAACAACGATATACTTTAAGCGTTTCTTATAAAATGGAACAGCCTGCTTCCAAGTCCATGTATCGAAATATTGATAAAATAGTACGAGCCCGCTTATAAATATAAACAGCGGAACCGCGAACTGACCAAGCTGATTGGCTAACAAATAGATCGGATAGGACTTACTCCCCCACTCTGCATTTACTCTTGCCGATGATGATACG
>NZ_JBFUHJ010000846.1:0-906 GCF_056402455.1 Paenibacillus sp. P4_A7
GTCTGCTTCTAATCGCTATCGCTCTGCTGTTATACCTGCCGATTTACAATCAAGGCAGTGCTGTCAGTGGAGGATGGTCACTCGTGCTTGCTGCAGCAGCGCTCAAGGCGGGTAATGTATGGGGAGCGTGGAGAGAGCGGCAAATGACGTGGCCGAGCATGAGACGTCTTATGCGGTTGCTGCGCTGGGCGTTGTCCGCGTTTATTTGGACGGTATGGCTCACCTGCGAACTCTGGCAAGGAGCAGCTTTCGTGGTGCTGATCGGGGTGCTTTTCCTCTTGGTACATAGGTTGCCAAGCAGGCATTTATTACCGTGGGAGAGGCTTATTGAAGAAGAGGAAAGAAAGCGCAAACGCTATTATGTTTTTTTTGGAATGTTCATAGATGTTCCTACGCTTCCGTCCAGCATCGCCAAACGCTCTTATTTAAGCTGGATTATGGGTGTCGTGCCCTATGCGAATCGTAGCACATTTGTCTATCTATATACAGCTTCCTTGCTGCGGTCGGAAATCGGCGGTATTCTCATACGCTTGCTGCTGCTTGGCTGTCTGATTATTTATTGGTTTGCGGATGCGGTCTCTCTTTCAGGTTGGGGCTCGCTAGCTATATTTATCCTCTTTGTGGGATTGATAGCGGCTCAACTAGGTGGTTTACGCCATGTTCATCGCTATTCGGTATGGAAGCATGTCTATCCACTGCCGGAAAAGCAGCGTGTTGCGCAATATTTGAAGGTGGATCGAATKGCTCTGTTGTTATGTATCCTTCCGCTATGGCTCTTCGCCGCAATACCATTAGCCTTGTCTAATGTATATCTGCCAAGTGCTGTAGCCGCTGCTGTTGTCTTGATATATGTAATCTTTCGTCCTTCACGATTGATTAAAAAGCTGCATGTGGATGCTGAAGAGG
>NZ_JBFUHJ010000847.1:0-900 GCF_056402455.1 Paenibacillus sp. P4_A7
GGATTATTCACCGTTCCAGCTTGAAGTACTACGTTTATGTCAACGTACGGCATCGATGACTGTGCTTGGTGACTTGCAGCAGGGAATTCACGCCTATGCCGGCGTTCAAAGCTGGTCGGAGTTAACGACGTTGTTCGACGATGAGCTGATCGGTTATTTCGAACTGAACAGGAGCTACCGTTCGACGATGGAAATTATCGAATTCGCCAACAGAATATTAGGTGAAATGACGGGTGGCGTAAAGCCAGCCATTCCTGTATTCAGAAGTGGTGATACAGTTGTGACAGAGGCAGTTGCGAACGAGGAATGGTTGGAAGCCATTGAAGCTAATGTTCGCGAATGGCAAGCGAAAGGCGAGTATGAGACGRTTTCCGTTATCGGTCGTACGGCTTTGGAGTGCGAAGAAATCTATCAGCATTTGATTGATAAAGGCTTAAAAGCATCTATCGTTCAAAGCAAGAAGCCGGCTTATGGCGGCGGTCTTTCTGTAGTACCTGTTTATTTATCAAAGGGGCTGGAGTTTGATGCGGTTCTAATTGCTGATGCTGGCGAAAATGCATATGACCGAATTGATGCGAAGCTCCTATATGTTGGATGCACACGTGCCTTGCATAAGCTGAAGCTGCTATATCGTGGTAATTTGACATCGTTGCTAGGCGCCGAAACGTAACTTCGGTATAATAGGTTATATGATTAGTAGACAGCGGAGTCTTTTTGGGAAGTAGAAGCTGGATTTATCAGCTATAGAAGTGGTTGCTTCGGCGGCCCATTCATTTAACAACGATCGCCGCGTTTATCGTGGCGGTCGTTGTTGCGTTCACGCTCGTTTATTAGTCGATAAAGACTTATAATAGGGTAATCGGTGTACATGAACCGAGATTATAGAGGCTTAAACAAGCT
>NZ_JBFUHJ010000848.1:0-900 GCF_056402455.1 Paenibacillus sp. P4_A7
CCCTATAAGGGTATGCTAATAGAGGCAGTGTCAAGCTGTGGTATTCGGACAGAGGTAATTGGGCAACAATTGCTAATAGGGATTGAATGCGATTTTAAAAATGAAAGGGTGAGCTTAGCAACTATGCTAAAGAGTCTTATATGGCAAAAAGTAAAGCACAAACGATCGTCAGCCGCTGCTGTCGTCATCGTGCTGTGCGTCATAATAGGAGGTTGTGGAGGTGCTGCAGGCAGTAAGCATTCGCAGCATAACATGCAAAATGACGCGAAGGTCGTGAATGGCACCGTTGATGAGCGTGCTATTAAGGGAGGAGTAACGGGTGAACACGCTGGTCATAGCAGCGTGACAACATCAGGCTTAACTGCGGACGATATGAAGCTGGAATGGCGTTATTCGCCTGAGCGCCCAAAGCCGAGAGAGAAGACAAAGATCAAACTGCTTGTATACAATAAGGCGGGTAAGCCCGTTGAAAAGTTTGAAACTAACCATGAGAAACTGATGCATTTGATTATTGTTAGAGATGATTTAACTGAGTTTAATCACATTCATCCTGTATATAAGGGTAACGGGGAGTTTGAAGTAGAAGCTGAATTTGCTACAGGCGGAACTTACAAGCTATTTGCTGATTTCATTCCTACAGGCGGAGCTCAGTTTACGGAAACATCACGAGTGACAGTAGCTGGTGAGCAGCGTGCAGAGCAGCCGTTGACTAAGGATGCTTCTTTGACAAAGGTAAAGAACGATTTAGAAGCTTCACTTTCGATTTCATCTTTAAAGGCAGGTTCGGAAGCCTTGCTGACATTCACTTTCCAAGATGCGAAAACGATGAAGCCAATTACAGACTTACAACCCTATTTAGGTGCGATTGGCCATGTTGTAATTTTAAATGAAGATCTGAAT
>NZ_JBFUHJ010000849.1:0-892 GCF_056402455.1 Paenibacillus sp. P4_A7
CCACAAACACATTCTAATATAGAGACTTTCTCATCATAGAGATACCATTTGTCTGGTTCGTCAAGGAAATGTCTAGATGGGAAAAACACTACACTTTGTGGAAGCCCTCTATATTCTCCTGCTATTTTAGCATCATATTCCAGTTCAATTTCCCTGAGTATTTCAACTAATCGTTTCTCATTTATGTAAATATCAACAAACTCTGCTTCGTCGTCTTTTTTTATTACTAACTTGATTTTGTCCAAGCAAGATGACCTCCTATAATGCATAAAATCGTAATATCTTAGTAAACCAAATTGATATACATATTAATCAAAGTCTTAGTGTAGTTTGTTTAAGCTTAGCTCATTGTAATTTTTACATATCCGCTTGAGTTCATCTCGCACTTCCATTAAGGCAAAGCCTAACAAGTTTTGACCCTTCCATTCAAAAGGGTTATTAACTGCCTTATCATCAGAAGACATGCCAATAYCCCATATCTGATCATATGGACTGGCTTCTACTAATATTTTGTCCTCTGTTTGTAATAGAAATTGCATAAGTATTGGGTTCTGTAGAAACTTGGCATAGTTGCCGTTTAAAACAGTGGAATATCGTTTCTTCGTCCATATAGCCTCATTAAAGTTGTTTACTTTCCTGCCTAACTCCTTGATTTCTTTCGGATTATCGCTTTTCAAAATCCTCTCGAGCATTTCTTTATCATCAAAAATCATTGCTTTTTCTGCCATCATAAATTGCTCCATACAGCAATAACTATTGATCTCAACTTCGAATTCTTCTTTCCACCACTGACTTAAGCAAGAGATTGTAATACGACCGTTATTACTCGGTTGGTGTCCCCAAAAGAATAAATATTCTAATTTTTCACCATTATTGACTTTTTCACGTAGCC
>NZ_JBFUHJ010000850.1:0-890 GCF_056402455.1 Paenibacillus sp. P4_A7
GTGCAGCATAGCTGACATTCCTCTTGCAGCGACTTTTGATCCTAATAAACCGCATATAATGGGTGCTACAATGCCGAGCTCACCAACCCCCAAAAGGATGGTAAGACAAGCATCCAAAGCTCCTATAACCACTGCCAGCATCAGCCGGAAGATTAGTCGTAATTGTGGCTTTATACCGATTAACATGGACCCCAGCCAATAACAGAGTGGAAGTGTCACGATCCAGACCCAAACGACCGAAGACGGCAGTAAATATACGGCAGCAGCAAGCAGTACTGGCAAATAGAAAAATATCTCTATTAAACCTTGTCCAAAAATCTTCAGTGAAGATGCTCGTTTCATGAATAATGTCATGCACTCACCTCATCTCTGCCTGTACCTGTTTGTTCTTCTCTTTTTGGCTTTTCCTCTTTTAGAATCCATACCGCAACAGCGTTGCCATTATAGCGCAATCGTTCTGCGAGCAGCTCAAACTTTTCATTCCAGTAAGTGGTAATAATAAGTACATCACGTTCACTAAAGCCGCTTTGTGCTTCAGCCTCTAGTAAATAGTCAAACAGCTCAGAACGCTCAATTTCAAGCTTGGCCATCGTTTCATACAATCCTATCAAGTGTTCATGTCCGCTATGCGGCTCAATCTTCACGCTGTCTCTTGATCCCACAATGGGCATGTTGGTCGCAAATCCTACTTCCATCCCTTGCTGGATAACAGCTTCTGCTGCACCTGCCGCCCACTCTATACCACGTTCAATGAGAGCATGATCCGTTACTGCTCGCCACATACCTTCTGCATCATCAACATTTAAATAGATCATCAACCTTCGGTCAGCCGTGAAATCATGCTGATGCACTTGAAGTTGTCCTGTTTTCGCAGTAGCCTTCCAATTAAT
>NZ_JBFUHJ010000851.1:0-888 GCF_056402455.1 Paenibacillus sp. P4_A7
TTACCATACTTCTAAACTGCTGTTCGTTATCTATTTGTAGCCCTTGATTCTTCTCATAAATTTCTGACAATCGCCCGGACACCTGGCCACTATCTCCTAGCTCAGTCACTTTCCCAAAGTGGGCAGGGAGAACAATTAAATGCTGGGACAGCTCTTTATAACGTAGATACAAGGTCTGGTGTAGATCACCTACCCAGTCTTCTGCTAAACCAGCAAGATCAGGACGACCAATGGATTCGATAAACAGAATATCACCCGATAACAAATACTGATCATCTATGATCAGCGATGTGCTTCCTATTGTATGACCTGGAGAGTAGACCGGTTGAATGTTAATGTAGGTGTCCCCTACCGAAATCACTTGACCCTCTTCTAACTTCGCAAAGTTGAATGTTACTTCAGTAGCATCTTTAGGAGGCAGCCAATACGTTGCGCCAATCTTCGCTGCTAGCATTTTACCTCCTGAAATATGATCTGCATGTAGATGTGTGTCAATAGTATGCTTGATTTTCACACCTTTTTCCTCAGCAAAACGCTCATAAACCTCTGTCATTCTAAGCGTATCAACAATTGCAGCTTCTCCATTTGAGATAATCATATAGGACAGGCACCCTTTGCCAATCCGTACAAATTGATAAATAGATCCTCCATTTAGAGAGTCACCTATTTTAACGGGTTCCAGATGTTCGATCCAAGACTTCATACCACCTACCAAATAACAAATGTTCGTGCGGCCAGCTTCAGCCAGCTGCTCGGCGACAAATTTAGATGACCCTTCTTTGGCACAGACAACAAGAATTTTTCCACCACTAGGGATTTGATCAAGAGCAGGATCTATACTATCCAATAAATCAAAATAAGGAATATTAATGACATCAATCTTATGCC
>NZ_JBFUHJ010000852.1:0-886 GCF_056402455.1 Paenibacillus sp. P4_A7
GTCCAAAAGGCATGATCAAGGAAGTAAGAATATTGGGGCCCTCTCGTGAAGTTACCCAGGTAGAAATAAGTAGAACGGATGGATTTCAAATTGGAATCCATCCGCCTTTGCGGTTGTCTGGTGATATCGCGGGCACACCAGGGATTGCCTTGTATGGCCCGAAGGGAATTGTACTCATTAATGAGGGAGTAATTGTACCTAAAGCCCATATTCATATGTCACCGGATGATGCTGCAGGTTTTCAAGTATCGGATGGTGATAGAGTGCTTGTCCAATCGATGGGACAACGACCTATTCTCTTTAGTGATGTCATTATTCGAGTCAATCCCGGATACTCGCTTGATTTTCATATCGACACGGATGAAGCCAACGCGGGATTTATTAGTCAGGGAGATTTCGCTGCAATCGTTGAAGAATCATTATTAAAGGGATAGAAAAGAGGTGATAACGTGGATGTTAGAAAGCTTGTCCAAGATATTGCTAGGGAAATGTTGAGCTTAAGAATTGAGCCTAAACCGCCTAAGCTGCTCTTTATTTTTTGCGATAGTCGTGCGCATGAAGCTTATTTCGATCAATTCATCATGCTGGACAATCATGGCATCACTTATGATCTTATCTATCTGGATGGCATTACTTCTGCTTGGATGGGTATGCATAAAATAGAGTCGACCGGTTCGGGCGCGGGTAAGACGATAGCCATTGATGAATTCGCTCCTGCTCCGATAGAGCTTCCCAAGGATTATGATGGTGTGGTCATTCCTGAGATTGATTTAGATAACGCGTCCAGAATTGCTTTAGGCTTGAAGGGATCGGTCAAATCGGAGATTGTTTTCGCGGCATTATTACTTGAGAAACCAGTTTGGATTGGCAAGGGTAGTCCCGGGGT
>NZ_JBFUHJ010000853.1:0-879 GCF_056402455.1 Paenibacillus sp. P4_A7
CTTCCTTTATCGTTTACACTTATTAATCAAATTATTGATCACTCATTAATCACTCATTAATCAGACAGAAAAGTGGCTAAACAATCAGCCACTTTTCTGTCATAACTATTTTGTTGTTGCTTATTTCGCGTATTCAACTGCTCTTGTCTCACGAATGACCGTAACTTTAATATGTCCCGGATAATCAAGTTCACTCTCGATTTTTTTCGTGATGTCCCGAGCGAGTCGGAATGCTTCCGTATCATCGATTTTATCCGGCTGCACCATGACGCGCACTTCGCGGCCGGCTTGGATCGCGAACGATTTTTCAACGCCTTCAAACGATAAGGAAATGTCTTCAAGCTTTTCCAGTCGTTTGATGTACGTTTCGAGCGTTTCACGGCGAGCTCCTGGACGTGCAGCTGATAAAGCATCAGCCGCTCCTACTAGAATCGCGATAACGGAAGTTGCTTCCGTATCACCGTGATGAGAGGCAATACTGTTAATAACAACAGGATGCTCCTTGTACTTCTTCGCTAGCTCTACGCCGATTTCAACGTGTGAGCCTTCCACTTCGTGGTCAAGAGCTTTACCGATATCATGCAGCAATCCTGCGCGCTTCGCAAGTGTAATATCCTCGCCAAGTTCTGCCGCCATCAAGCCAGTTAGGTAAGCAACCTCCATGGAGTGCTTCAGTACGTTTTGGCCATAACTTGTCCTAAACTTCAATCGACCAATAATCTTAATTAAGTCAGGATGTAAGCCATGTACGCCCACTTCGAAAGTAGCTTGCTCACCGTATTCACGAATGCGCTCATCCACTTCTTTGCGTGATTTTTCAACCATTTCTTCAATGCGAGCAGGATGGATACGACCATCAGCTACAAGCTTTTCTAGAGC
>NZ_JBFUHJ010000854.1:0-873 GCF_056402455.1 Paenibacillus sp. P4_A7
TCGTTAGATTACATAGAACCTATTCAGCAGGATAATGCAAGCAATCAGAATCAATTGGATCAGCTTGCACAGTCATATGAAGCGAAAATGGAGCAATTACAGCAGGAACTTACAACACTGCGCGAGCAGCAAACAAACGTTACGAATGAAGATAAGAAGAAACGTCATACAAAATCCAAACAGGCAGGTAGCGCTTTTGCGCTAACAGAAGCTGAGACGAGACTGATCATCGACGAGAAGCTACACCAAGCAGGCTGGGAAGTGGATTCACAGACTCTTCGTTTTGGTCTTGGTGCTCGTCCGGAGAAAGGGCGTAATCTTGCGATAGCAGAATGGGCGCTCAAATCCGGTTTTGCGGACTATGCGCTATTTTGCGGCTTAGAGTTAGTCGGAATCGTTGAAGCAAAACGGATTAGCCGGAACGTTGAGGCGGATATTGCGCAAGCGAAAAAATATGCCATGCAGGTTGTTCGTCACGGTGATGAGATCATTCATGGACCATGGGGCAACTATCAGGTTCCATTCTTGTTTTCAACGAATGGGCGTCCATACCTGGAACAACTCAAGCATATGTCAGGTATATGGTTCCTTGATGCACGGAAGTCAACGAATCATCCGCGTCCATTGCAAGCATGGTATTCGCCGCAGGGTCTGAAGAGTTTGTTGCAGCAGGATATGGAGGAAGCCAGCAAAGCCCTAAAGGATGAGACATTGGATTATCTCAAGCTGCGTCCGTATCAAGAGGATGCCATCTTGTCCGTTGAACATGCGATTGAAACCGGAGAACGTAATATGCTGCTCGCGATGGCGACAGGTACTGGGAAAACTAGAATGGCGATCGGTCTTATTTACCGTCTAATTAAACATAATCGC
>NZ_JBFUHJ010000855.1:0-873 GCF_056402455.1 Paenibacillus sp. P4_A7
ATACAGAACTGCTCAAGCTTACTATTCAGCAGTGGTATGACCTTCACCGTCCGATAATGATAATGTTCATATATAGGTAAATTGCTTAATGTCTGTGTCTCTAATGTGCATGCGATATTTTTCTCTTGACATTCAGCGAGCATCGGCTTGRTTACCTTCGATACGTAGCCCTGTCCGCGATAGGGTTCCTGTACAACAAGCATATCCAAATGCATATAAGGCTGATCGCCTAGCATCGATAACCACGATGAACTCATGCTGCGCAATATTGATAATCCTCGAAAAAATCCGCGAACCCCAATGACTTGACAGATCGGCAACGACTTAATAATAGCAAGTCCAATCCGGTTTAGATACTTTACTTTTGATCGAAAGGTCCCAGCTTCGCGTTCCGAGTAGAACACCAACGCTACAGCTTCATAATTATCCGACGTCGTAAGCAGATCCGAATAAGGATAGCATTTCAATATACCGATGAAAAAAAATATTCAATACGCTAATTCTCGTTTTCTCATCTGGCAAAATATGCTCATACAACGGATCGTCCTTAGCGAACGCTTGGGCGAGAATGCAGGCAGCCTTCGGAATGTTTATTACGAAAGCGGCAAATCGAGTGCCAAGATACGAGGATACGAGTTATTCCGACATATTCTCGTTAACATGAAAGTCAATTATTCATTCCCTTTCACTTTGACGAGCATTTTACCAAGATTCTTACCTTCAAATAATTGTAAAAAAGCTTGCGGTGCTTGATCAAAGCCTTCTACAATGGTCTCCTCATATTTCAACTTACCCTCTGCGAGCCACTTTCCAAGAGCTTGAATGCCTTCTCCAGAACGGTCTGCATAATCACTGAGTACGAAGCCTTTGATG
>NZ_JBFUHJ010000856.1:0-869 GCF_056402455.1 Paenibacillus sp. P4_A7
ACATAAGCACACTCGAAAAGACTTGAATCACTGAGCTGTTTAAAGAGGAACTTACATTATCAATATCATTTGTAACACGGCTCATAAGCTCACCATGCTGGCGTTTACTGAAATAGGGTATTGGCAGCCTATGCAAATGCTCGAACAGTTGTAGACGCATACGGTATACTGTCTGCTGTGATATGGTAATCATCCATATACTTTGAAGCCACATTGTAATGGAATGAAGTACATAAATAAAAGCTACACCAGCTAGAAAGATAAGAAAACCGCTGTTACGATTCATTAGAAAATGATCAATCGCCGTTCCGACTAAGTAAGGACCCAACAAGGAAAACGCAGAGCTAAGCAGTACCATCACGATGACCGCCGCAAGCTTGCCTTTATGTTCGGTAAGATAACCCCACATCTGCTTCAATGTACGCGAAGTGTTTTTGGCTCGAGGCTCACGCTTTGCATTTGATTTAGAAGTAGTCGGCTGAGATTCTTTATTGTTCGTATCTGCCCACTCAGACCTCGGATAGACGAAAGGATCTTTCCATTGACTACGCATGGAATGCACCTTCCTTTCCAAACTGAGACTCATAGATTTGTCGATATAGACTAGACTCCTGCATCAATTGCTCATGTGTCCCTTGGGCAATCAGCTTACCATCGTCTAACAGCAATATCCGGTCTGCCCCTAATGTTGTGCTAATTTTTTGGGTGATAAGGAAGGTCGTGCATTTCATTTGCTTGATCGCTAGCATCAAGGCTGCCTCTGTCTGCATATCTAGAGCGCTTGTACTATCATCTAATAGTAAAATAACTGGTTTACGTATGAGTGCACGCGCTATCGTCAGACGCTGCTTCTGTCCGCCAGATAGATT
>NZ_JBFUHJ010000857.1:0-864 GCF_056402455.1 Paenibacillus sp. P4_A7
GACCCTCGCCTTGACCCTCGCCTTCTTCGCAATACTGTTAAAGACTATACAAAAAAATAGCCCAGTTATAATTACATACGCGATAAAATGCGGTCACTTCCTCCCAATTCATCTGACTAAAAATGATTGAAGTCTTTCCGGTTTTTTCCTCCATATCAAAAGAAATTGTCGTACCAATCCATTCTGGATCTGAATCAACACACTGCCACAAAATCTTTTTATCGGTAACAAGCTCATCAACTCGCATCTTTGTTAAGCCTTTGCCGCCGAATCGGAACTCATTTATACAACCGATTTGATCATTGACTATTAGTTCATTTGTCCATATTTCTGAAAGTCCTTTTGCAGTGGTTAATGCTTCATATACCGTTGAAGCTGGAACATTCACGGTCTGTAAGTGCTCGATATTTGCCATATTGCTCATTCACCTTCTTTAAAAGGATTTAATTTATGTAATTATTTGTATACGAATATTATACCATGGTACGGTTTATGTGATTTCATTTCGATTGCTCATTTTTGAAATAACGCATTAGGGAAGGTTGTTTAACTATGCTGCCCGTTAGCTTATAAAGAAATGAAGCACCTGCCTTAGCAAACTGCTCCTTGTTTGTTCAACTATCGTGTCCCGTTAGCATTCCTGTAGAGCGTTAAATATCCGCTTTGCAAAAAAACGAGCGCCTCGGTACGATGGAAGTACGCAACGGGTCATAGCCCTAAAAATTCCATCATCCAGGAGGACGCTCTATTATGAAGTTTAAATCGCAGGACAAACAAAATCAACTCATTGAAAAAATTACCGCTCAACATCTGGTCGTCGGGATCGACATCGCCCAACAAACGCATGTCGCTCGTGCTGTTAAC
>NZ_JBFUHJ010000858.1:0-852 GCF_056402455.1 Paenibacillus sp. P4_A7
ACTTAATGCAGATGATACAGGTCGTCTTTTTGACCATACTCGTATTTTTCGTCATCGTGACGATACATGAATGGGGTCATTATTACTTCGCCAAACGCGCAGGTATTTTGGTTCGCGAATTTGCAATCGGATTTGGACCGAAGCTTTTATCCATTAAACGTGGTGAAACGCGATATACGCTTAGACTGATTCCAGCTGGCGGATTTGTGCGTATGGCTGGAGAGGATCCAGAGATTGTCGATGTTCAGCCTGGACAGACAATAGCCGTTCGATTGAAGGACAATTTGGTTTCCAGGCTGTATTTGGATCGTTTGGATGATCGCAGTGGCGTTATACGTGGAGAGGTCGTCTTAATTGATTTGGAGCGTAAGCTTTCTGTTACACTAGATGTCGAGGGAGAGAACGAGAGTTATTTCGTACACCCTCAGGCGCTTATGATATCTAAAGGCAAGGAAACGCAAATAGCCCCTGTCGATAGACAGTTTGGCAATAAGACGGTAGGACAGCGTGCACTTGCAATTTTTGCCGGACCGATGATGAATTTCGTGCTCGCGTTTGTATTATTTGCAGCATATATTCAAATGGCAGGCGTGCCTGTTGAAAATCCTGACCGATTATTTGTTAACGAAGTATCTCCCGATATGCCTGCAGAAAAAGCAAACCTGAAAAAAGGCGACGTGATTGATACCGTAAATGGCGTGAAAATCGGCGCGGATTTTGATAAAATGATCGATATTATCGGAAAATCACCGAACGTTCCTGTTAAAATGGATATTATCCGTGATGGGATAGCTCAGCAAGTATTGTTGACACCGACGCCAAATAAAGAAGGTGTTGGAAAAGTGGGTATTA
>NZ_JBFUHJ010000859.1:0-851 GCF_056402455.1 Paenibacillus sp. P4_A7
ATGTTCCTATATATGGAATAGTTATTGCATTTAAAGACTTTCAATTAAGTAAAGGGATACTTGAGAGTCCTTGGGTAGGTTTCACGCATTTTATGGAGGTTTTTTCTGATCCTAATTTTAAAAATGCGTTAAAAAACACCATATTTATCAGTTTGCTCAAATTTATTTTGGGTTTTCCTATTCCCATTATTTTCGCTTTAATGCTTAATGAGGTATACCACAAAAAAGTAAAAAAAGTGATTCAAACKGTATCCTTTCTGCCTCATTTTATATCCTGGGTTGTGCTTAGTGGTATTTTTATTTCAATTTTATCACTAGAAGGACCTATCAACTTTATTATGGAGTTATTAGGTTTTAAGGCAAAATTGTATCTAACGGATGAAAACTTGTTTATTCCTATTTTAATCATTACGGATATATGGAAGGGCTTTGGGTGGGGTTCGATTATTTATCTTGCTGCTTTGGCCGGTGTGGATCAAACCCTATATGAAGCTTCCTATATCGATGGGGCGAATCGTTTTCAACGAATTCTATATATTACATTGCCGTCTATATCCAACGCGGTTATCATATTGCTCATTTTAAGTATGGCGGGTATTTTGGATGCTGGATTTGACCAAATATTTAATTTGCAGAATCCAACCGTACTTCACAAATCTGAAATCATCGACACACTCGTTTATAAAAAGGGGCTTGTTGGTTTTGAATATAGTTACTCTACGGCTGTTGGTTTATTTAAATCTATAGTTGCTTTAATCATGATTCTTATTACAAGTAAATTGGCAAATTTGTTTAAAGATAAAGGGGAATCGATATGGTAAGGGGGTGGATGAAGCAATGAGATATAAATC
>NZ_JBFUHJ010000860.1:0-848 GCF_056402455.1 Paenibacillus sp. P4_A7
GTTCAAAGCTAATTTCACCCGTTTCCGGTACCTTTACAGGCTCTGCTGAGTAATACATATGCTTTGCATTATCGAGAATTTGGATATGATCATTAGAACGGCTAAGCGGAGCCCTTACATAAAGTATACCGTTGCGAACAATAACGACTGCATTCGGCTGGCGGATTTCCACTGCCTGATGGTTCATTCTGGCAGTATCGCGAGCCGAATGCAGTCGTTATTGTTCGCAACGGTATACTTTATGTAAGGGCTCCGCTTAGCCGTTCTAATGATCATATCCAAATTCTCGATAATGCAAAGCATATGTATTACTCAGCAGAGCCTGTAAAGGTACCGGAAACGGGTGAAATTAGCTTTGAACTGCAAATTCGCGCTCGTTCACAAAATACAGTGCCGAATGATTTATATGATGGATTCGTATCCTTGAACCTACTGGATTTTTCTACGGGCGGGGCGTTGGACTTTTTTGCCAGCAACGATAAATTTGCAAGTGTATATGCTGTGCTGCCGTTCCCTGGGGTACAGGTGCCTGAGACGGACAAAACGCGATATTTTTGCGTATTTAAAGAAGATAATGATTTTGAAGCAAGAGAGTTTAATACGTATAAAATTACGTACAATCGAACGGCAGATGAAGTGGTATTCTTTGTTAATGGCAAAGAGATACGCAGAGAACGGAATGTGCCTGTCAAGTTTAATCAGTTCACAGTTGCGCTTGGTATCATGACAGAGAAGGATTTAACACCGGAGGGCAGCGTCTCTGTACATGATCAAGTCATCATTGGCGAATGGTCGCCGATTAAAATTGAAATTAAAGAGTAGTTATCGGTGAAGGAGCTGCCTTATGT
>NZ_JBFUHJ010000861.1:0-848 GCF_056402455.1 Paenibacillus sp. P4_A7
GCAGGCTGCAACTCGCCTGCATGAAGTCGGAATTGCTAGTAATCGCGGATCAGCATGCCGCGGTGAATACGTTCCCGGGTCTTGTACACACCGCCCGTCACACCACGAGAGTTTACAACACCCGAAGCCGGTGGGGTAACCCGCAAGGGAGCTAGCCGTCGAAGGTGGGGTAGATGATTGGGGTGAAGTCGTAACAAGGTAGCCGTATCGGAAGGTGCGGCTGGATCACCTCCTTTCTAAGGAAATACCCGAACCCGATGAGGTTCGGATAAACKTGGCAGTTTATCGCTATACTCGTTGTCAGTTTTGAAAGAGTAASCCTCTTTCATGYAAGTCAAGTCATCCGTTTGGTGGCGATGGCGAAGGGGAACCACGCGTTCCCATACCGAACACGACCGTTAAGMCCTTCAGCGCCGATGGTACTTGGACCGCAGGGTCCTGGGAGAGTAGGACGTCGCCAAGCAGGTGTTGATTATTACACCTTGCAGCAACCGAGAGGTTGGCTGCGATTTACCTTGCACCTTGAAAACTGGATAACGAAAGAAGAATTGCTGAAATATCCTTTAGCTGGGATTAGTATTACCCGTGAAGGTTGAGTCAAATCAACCGGAACGTTAGGTTAAGCTAGTAAGAGCGCACGGAGGATGCCTAGGCACTAGGAGCCGAAGAAGGACGTGGCGAACAACGATACCGCCCCGGGGAGCCGTAAGCAGGCATTGATCCGAGGATTTCCGAATGGGGAAACCCAGCTGTCGTAATGGACAGTTACTTTCAACTGAATACATAGGTTGAATAGAGGCATACCAGGGGAACTGAAACATCTAAGTACCCTGAGGAAGAGAAAACAA
>NZ_JBFUHJ010000862.1:0-847 GCF_056402455.1 Paenibacillus sp. P4_A7
TAACGTGCCCAATCCTTGCGATAACCTGGGGTAAGTGATTGATAAAAGGTAAGCAGTTCAGGCGTATCGCCCAAGTCCTGCTCCACACTTGGGATCATGGAAATATAATCGTCTACCTGTTGACTTGGCTTTGAAGAAATCTGACCTTTGCCCCCGGCATCCTCTTTAAACCCGACAACTGTAAACACATCATCAAGTCCTACCATACGTGCAAACTTGATYGCGCTTGTCCCAATATAGCCATCCTCATCACTGCCTAGCCCCGCAAACAAGTCATCACGATGTATAAATGTTGGATACACTTTGTTACCCATTTTAGGATATGCTGCAAAGAGGTAACCCTTCTTACGAAGATGCTGATGTTCAATTATGCGATCAACGAGTTCCTTTAATGACTCCATATCCAACACAAATGCAAAAATAAGATCATACGCTTCAGCCTCGAGCGCAGTGTCATAGTCAGTCAGCTCCGCAAAATATTCCGTTCCTTCAGGCTGGTTCAAAATGGCTGCTTGATTGTACTTATGTAAATTCAATTTTTCTACGATTGATTTAGCCACTATGCATCATCCCCTACCCTATATGTATTCAGATGCTTGCTGAATCATTGAAAAAGCCCTCCATGACAGACAATGTCATTAAGTTAAGGCGCAGAGCCAGATATCAAGAAAAAGAGCAGGTTATCGAAAAGATAGCCCGCTCTTTTTTTGCGCGAAAATAAAAAAAGACTTGACAAGCAGTTGAAGATGTGTGGCGTAGCCCCTTGAAAAAAACGAGGAGGTTTCGCCAATGAATGAGTACGCGAATTCGCTAAAAGTAACGCTGACATCCCTCATACGAGAAATGT
>NZ_JBFUHJ010000863.1:0-845 GCF_056402455.1 Paenibacillus sp. P4_A7
CCCGCAGGGATCGATTATTTCACATTATTTCACCACTGCTCGCTAACATTTATCTCCACTACGTACTCGATCTATGGTTTGAGAAAAGGATAAAGGGGCAGAGCCACGGGAAAGCATTCATGGTGCGATATGCAGATGATTTTGTTTGCTGCTTTCAATACGAGACAGATGCGAAAGAGTTCTATGAGGCACTTATCCAACGGTTAAAAGAGTTCAACCTGAGCATTGCGGAAGAGTGGTACAAAAGGAATGGTGGTGGAAGACCATCAACTTTTGATTTCCTAGGTTTTACTCATTATTGCAGCAAGAATGCGAAGAGGACATCCTTCCGGGTAAAGCGCAAAACAAGCGCAAAGAAATACAAGAATAAAGTTAAGACGTTCGGGATTTGGATGAAGCAGCATCGACATGAAAAGTTGGAAATCTTAATGGCAACGATTCGCAAGAAATTAACCGGACATTTCGATATTATGGGATCACGGATAAYCACCCGAATCTAGTCAAGTTTAAGAGAGAGATAGAAAAGGCGYTGATGAAATGGCTAAACCGCAGAAGCCAGAAACAAAGCTTCAATTGGGAGAGCTTCAACCAATTCCTAGAACGAGACCCATTACCGGAACCCCGCATTTATGTGAATATCTATGGGAAACGCAAGGCTAAGGCCTTTGTTCAGTAAGATGATTTGAAGAGCCGTATGCCTTAATTGGGCACGTCAGACTGTCTAGCAATTGTTTGTTCAGAATGTTTTAAAACGTGGGCTTATGCAATTTTTCTCATATTAAAGCCGGGTATGTAAGATTTCGAACGGGCTCGGTCTCTGAAGAGACCTATGAGCTCCTTCACGC
>NZ_JBFUHJ010000864.1:0-842 GCF_056402455.1 Paenibacillus sp. P4_A7
CCCATCTACTTGTAACGAATGGATTGACGCTTGATCAGAGCGCCGTGCTTCCCATCTACTTGTAACGAATGGATTGACGCTTGATCAGAGCGCCGTGCTTGAACCGTTTAGCATTGGAGCACATGCTGTTCGACGATCCGAGCTGCGCCATGGGGAAACGGCGCTCGTCATTGGTTCTGGTCCGATAGGGCTTGGAGTTATGGCATTCGCAAAGCATCACGGGGCACGTGTTATTGCGATGGATATTCAAGATGACAGGCTGGAATTTTGCAAACAATGGGCAAAGGTTGATGAGACGGTCAATGCGCTGCATGGAGCGAAGGAGCGGCTAGCAGAACTTACGAACGGTGAGTTTCCGACCGTTGTGTTTGATGCAACTGGCAACGCGAGGTCGATGACCGATGCCTTCGGATTCGTTGCACATGGAGGAAAGCTCATCTATGTCGGCTTAGTTAAAGCTGATCTTTCATTTAATAATCCAGAGTTCCACAAACGGGAGATGACACTGATGGGCAGCCGCAACGCGACCATCGAGGATTTCGCAAACGTTATGGCTGCTGTCGAGAGCGGCAGCATCGATGTAGAAAGCTATATTACCCACCGCGTCCCATTTGCGGAGATGATTACTCATTTCGATAGCTGGCTGAAGCCGGAGACGAAGGTCATTAAAGCGATGGTTGAGCTTTAGGGGGCTCTGGGGATTCCAAGCGTTGTACTTGTAGCGGTGATTTGTTCATGAGAGGTACTATGGGGGCTGATCATTTTCACTTAGGTTCTTAATAGCGATCTTTCTATGAAAAAAGCAGCGTTTTTTTCATTTAGTAGCGTTCTCTCACGAAAGC
>NZ_JBFUHJ010000865.1:0-840 GCF_056402455.1 Paenibacillus sp. P4_A7
GGTTTATATGATGAAGACCCTACTATGGTCACTTATTTATTTGGTTAAACAACTGCTGTTCCTTTTTGCCAAGAGGTCTGATTTTCTCGGCATTTTTAAAATTTTCGATAGCCTTTGTTAGACTGTTTTTGATCGATTTCTCTGTATGGTCCGTCTTGGATTTGGCCATCCATTTTTTTGCTTGCTCAATGTACTTCTGATATACCTTCCAATCCTTCTCAGTTAAGTGTGCATAAGGGTGCACCTTTGTTTGTACAGGTTTCAGGTAATCGTTCGCCGCGTCTATTTCTGCTTGTGTCGCTACTTTTGAGTTAAACGATTCAAAATTGACAAACCCATCTGCCTGTTCTTCAAACCATTGTTTCGCTTTTTCAGCAAAAAAAATGTGACCCGTTCCTCTGCTCGTAAAAATATCGCTACCCGTCCATGTGTTTTCGATAATAAACAACTCATCTCGACTTGAAACGTTTCGTTGTTTTCTGCCAATTAAGGTTTCGTTTCCAAGTTGCAGAGACCAAATAGCTTCCATTTTTTCCGCAAGATCTGTACTGTGCTTTCTTTTTGCTATGTAATTTTCAGGTTCTCCGCCGCTCGGATAAATTTTCGGTTCTTTGGCTTCCAGATCCCACTTCATCCAATCGATATGGACAATTTTCTTGAAAATCGTCTCTTGAAAGCGAAAGCCACTTAAGTCAGATTTCTCAAGTTTCTTCTTAAAAGAATCAGAAACCAATAACATTTTAGCCCACGTATAAACGGGTGGAACAAAGGGCCCTGCTCGTTCAATAAGGATTTCGTTTGCATTGTCTTCACTAGGGAACGCGTAGCCAACAAGAAGGG
>NZ_JBFUHJ010000866.1:0-835 GCF_056402455.1 Paenibacillus sp. P4_A7
GGTAAAATCCCTTGTAGTGGTCAGTCGTTATCTTGCGATAGCTAAAGCGATAGGGAATTTCATGTAATTCTACATCTTCAAAAAATTTCATCGTATGGATTCCTCCTGATGATCAGTTCAGAATAGTGTAACATGTCCGATTCAAGCATGACAAGAAAACAACAATTCCATACAACTCAGTGTAAATTTGAAAGCGATAGATTTCATACAATAGCAACGGCTCTTTTCGTGTATTTGTGCAAAATAACAACATTTCTGTTTCATAAAGCAAAACTAATAACAGGCTAAATGAAATACAATAATAGTGTCCGTTACTAGAAACAATGAGGATGTGAATGTAGTGGAATATACGACTTTTGGCAAAACGGGAATTCAGGTTTCGAAACTAGGTCTTGGGGGTGCTCCGCTTGGCGGAGATTTTGGTTCGGTCACAGATGAGCAAGTAATAGAGGTGATCGATAGAGCCTTGGAACTCGGAATCAACTTTATTGATACAGCACCATTATACGGAAAAGGAGAAAGCGAACGGCGAATTGGGAAAGCGCTGCAGGGCCAAAGGGAGAAAGTAGTCCTTGCGAGCAAAGCAGTTATGCGCGGTGTACCGTATACGTACGAAAATACGATTCGTTCTGTGGAGGATAGTCTTAAGCGGCTAGGCACTGATTATTTGGATCTCATTCAAATGCAYGAGCTTGATGAGACGAATATGGAAATCGGAATGAACGAAACCATCCCAGCCTTTCTTAAATTGAAGGAGCAGGGGAAGGTTCGAGCCATTGGGGTCAACGCCTTTAATCCTACTCTGCTGCTGCCCTTTATTCGCTCAGGTCATATC
>NZ_JBFUHJ010000867.1:0-830 GCF_056402455.1 Paenibacillus sp. P4_A7
CTTCCGTTCGGACCAATAATGGCAATTCGATCTTCCTTCTGAATGTCAAAGGAGATTTCTTCAAATATTGAAACGTCTCCAAATCCTTTACTGATTTTGCTTACTTGGCAAAGGTTATCCGGAAAGCGAAGATTTTGATAGATATCAGTAATAAGTACATTTACCGGATGCGGCTCGACCCGTTTCTTCATGTCGGCTAGCTTACGGGACAAACGATCCTTTGAGGATTTCTTTTGTGAGCGGGTATCGATCTCTTCAGCTTCCATGATTAGAAGCTCTTCTTCCCACTCGAATTGACGGTCTAGCTCCTTTTTACGCAGCTTCTTCTTCCGAATATAATCGGTATAATTCCCGTCATATTCCTGAAAATGATAGTTCTCGATTTCAATTGTGCGTGTAACGACTCTGTCAATAAACTGGCGATCATGGGAAACCAGAATCATGGTCCCTTTGAAACGGTGCAGCCATTGCTCCAGCCAAACTAAGCCATCCAGATCCAAAAAGTTAGTCGGCTCATCCAACAATACTATGTCAGGGAGCTCAATAAGCATTTTGGCAAGCGCCGCTCGGTTTCTCCAGCCTCCCGAAAGCTCATCTACAGGCTGATGTCGCGAATGATCGTTAAAGCCCAGCTTCGTTAGGACGGTGTCGATGTCAACTGAGACATTCCAGCCATGCAAATATTCCATCTGTTCAAAAAGCTCTGCTTGGCGTTCCAACAGCGTATTTAACTCATTGTCATCCGCATGACTAAGTTTATGCTCCAGTTCCTTCAGCTCTCGTTCGATAACCGCTATATGCTCGAAGCACAATTCAAGCTCCTGTTGGAC
>NZ_JBFUHJ010000868.1:0-827 GCF_056402455.1 Paenibacillus sp. P4_A7
GAATGTCACTGCCCCCAGCTACAAATCCGAAGCCAACCTTGGAGATAGGCATAATAATGCTGCCGTCAGGCGTTTGAACAGGACTGCCAACGATGGTGTCAACGTCCACCATTTCCTTGATATTTTCCATTGCTGTCTGCATTAAACCTTGAATAGGATGTTCTGCCATGCTTTGACGCCTCCTTTCATTTTGTTCTTCCGAACTAAAAGCTGAAGTCCGGCAAGGATAGCATAACCTAAGCGGATTTGAGCTATACACGACCATTCCGTCGTAAATGCAGTATGCTGATAAATGGGTAATACACTCATTTTCGGCTCCGTTTTAAGCTTAACCATTTGCGACAGAAACCCAATTATTGAAGTTTTAACCGACCATAGGAAGCCAGTTGTCATAGCGGTCCACATTGCATCTCCCGTACCAACTGAAGTCGTCCAATTCCATTCCACAAGACGTACCTTTTTTAAGGTATGCCTAGCCCAACCCTTCAAATGATATGTAATTTCCAGAACATGCTTTAACTTTTCAATCCAGCTAACGACTTTATCCTCATTGATCTCATCATTGAATTGCTTCCATGTGTCAATGCCAACATTTGTACGCGTCACCTGTTCCTTGATTTCTAACGATTTACCTGTAAATTGGATAATGGGTATTTTAATACGGTACTTAATCAGTCCGAATAGTGCTTTCACATTCAATTCTGCATCATCATTGTTGTTATCCACTCTTCTAAAATGCCCATTAATAATGACAGGCGAAGACAAAATGACAACTAAAATGAGCAAAAAAAAGAGACCGACCGCCGTTATCCAACCGTAAGGGTAAC
>NZ_JBFUHJ010000869.1:0-822 GCF_056402455.1 Paenibacillus sp. P4_A7
CAACGGTCCTTCTTCCAAAATAGCAAGCGTATGCTCGTATTGCGCCGACAGTCCACCATCAAACGTTCTAGCGGTCCAACCATCTGCATCAATCTTGGTACGATAGGTTCCGGTATTTAACATCGGTTCAATCGTTAAGACCATTCCTTCTTTCAAGCGAGTGCCCCGATTATGCGGACCGTAATGAGGAACCTGAGGTTCTTCATGCATCTTCTGTCCAATTCCGTGACCAATAAAATCTCGTACTACCGAGAACCCTTGAGCCTCTGCATAGACTTGAATAGCATGTGAAATATCTCCGATTCTATTTCCAACCACCGCCTGCTCAATACCTTTAAACAGCGATTCTTTCGTAACGTCTAACAGCTTTTGTGATTGCTCTGAAATATTTCCTACAGCATAAGACCAAGCTGAGTCCGCCAGCCAACCGTCCAGATTGACGACCATATCTACCGTAATAATATCCCCATCCGCTAATATCATATCACTTGGAAAACCATGACAAATGACATCATTTACTGAGGTGCACGTAGCATACGGATAGCCGTGATAGCCCTTTTGCTCTGCTGTGACACCATTTTCTTTCATGAAATTCTCAACATACTTATCGATATCCATCGTAGCTATGCCCGGTTTAATGAATGCTTCAAGCTCTCGATGGCATGCTGCTAAAATCTCGCCCGCCATTTTCATTTTCATAATTTCTTCTCTTGTCTTGATGATTATCATATAATTCACCTTACCTTGATCTTTTTATTTCAAGTTCTCTTCTATTTTCCCCTATTTTGCAGCAGAGTACAACTTAGGCTATCTTATCTACAT
>NZ_JBFUHJ010000870.1:0-818 GCF_056402455.1 Paenibacillus sp. P4_A7
GTGTTCACGTAAATGGCATCGATATAGTCTATGAGGAATGTGGTAGCGGAAACGAACAAACGATCATTTTGCTGCATGGCTTCTGTGGCTCATCAAGTTATTGGCACAAACTCTGTCCTTTGTTATCAGAGAAAAATCGCATCATTATTCCACAGCTGCGAGGTCACGGCGAGTCATCTGCTCCAGAAGGTAGCTATACAATGGAATCAATGGCCGATGATATTTTAGGTTTAATAGAAGAGCTTGAGTTAGATAAAGTCGTTATGTTCGGACATTCTCTTGGCGGATACGTAACACTTGCTTTTGCGGAAAAATATTCAGACAGGCTCTCTGGATTCGGGCTCATCCATTCGACTGCACTTCCAGATACGGAAGAGGTGAAGCAAAAGCGACTCCAAGATATCGAGGCAATTCGTGAAAACGGTATTATAGCTTATGTGAACCAACTAATTCCGAAGTTATTTGTGAAAACGAAGCTTGATGAGATGAAGGAAGAAGTGGAACGTATAATTGGAGTAGGCTTTCAGATGACATCTGAGGGTGCTATTCATACACTTGAGGGAATGCTGAAACGCTCTGATCGCAGCTTCGTGCTTTCCGAAGCCACCTTCCCAATTTTGCTTGTGGCTGGCGCAGAAGATAAAGTTATTGTTCCTGAAGTCACTTTTTCGATTACGGGGCTCGGTACTTTAGAGTCTACCTATGAATATCCTCATATATCTGAAAATACGTTTGAGTGTGTCGCACATATGAGCCTAGTTGAAGCACCGGATCAGTTGTCTCGGGTAATGGCTAACTATTTAAAGTCCCTTTATGAG
>NZ_JBFUHJ010000871.1:0-818 GCF_056402455.1 Paenibacillus sp. P4_A7
ACGGGATCAACGTCCCACGGGATCAACGTCCCAACCAGCCTAACCATGGTTGAACAAGTAGGGGGGATGAACAGAATAGCACTCGGGATCTAAGTCCCACGGGCAGGTACGTTCTATCCCCGGCTACCGTTATCTTACGACCACACAAAAATGAGGTCCACCAGAAAGATCTGGTGACCTCATAATACGAACGGGCAGGTTAGTTGAATAAACCCTTTCTATTGTATATACCATAAAATGCCAATGTTTGATACAATTACGTAGATGTACAATAAGTCGTAACAAACCAACAACAATAAATTCAAGGAGGAAACTTAGTGAGTATAGTAAAAGAGATTAACTGCATCTACATCCCTACAACGGATACAGAAAAATCGGCCCAATGGTATGTTCAAAACTTGGGTTTGGAGTTAATGAGACCTGTCCATGATAATCAGGCTCAGCTCCGTATCCCTTCGGGACAAGCCATATTTTTGATTAGAACTCCTGAGAGGAAAACCTTGAACTACACACAAACCGAAGGAATAGAACAATGTGCACTTACCTTGGAAGTCAACGATTTTCACGGACTCTTCAGCCAAATGAAAAATAATGAAGCTAATGTGTCAGAGATTGAAGATAACGAGGGCTGTGGTCTTAATTTTTATGCCTACGACCCAGATGGGAATAAACTCGATATTTGGGGTGGCTGGCCCAAGTGATTTGCAATTCAACTAACGGGAAAGTACGACAAGTTCTGCTATAAGCATCAAACAGTGTGAAAAGCAGGAGATTACAAGAAATAATCTTAACTTTACAACCGAGGATGGGAATGACGG
>NZ_JBFUHJ010000872.1:0-813 GCF_056402455.1 Paenibacillus sp. P4_A7
TTATTTATGGGACGGAAAGGCTATGGATGTTCACATTACAAAGAAGGCTGTAAATTTGTAATTTGGAAGGAAACCTTCGGCCGCAGTCTAACCGATGTTCAGGTGAAGGCACTCGTGGAGAAGGGTAAGACAAGTAAGCTTAAGCTTACTTTAGAGGATGGTACTCCTACAGAAGGGCGTATTATCCTCATTAGCAACGAGACGGGCGAGCTGGCGATTGAACAGTAGGTAACAGCTTGCTGAAAGTCAATAGACCCGAGTCTACTTCATAGGTATGAAGCTTACTCGGGTCTATTGGTGTTACGTAAGTGCTATCCGTTCACGTATCCATGAATCGTATCCGGTACTTCGAGCAGATGGTCTAAGGTGAAGAAAGCGCCCTTCGGTTCTACTTCAATCTGAATAACATTATATTCCCATTCTGACTTTGCCCGCATATGAATGGCATGGATGCCAGCAGTTAAGGCAGGAACAACATCTGTTCGAATGGAATTGCCTATCATCCATGTGCGATTACGATCAAATGTGCCAGTATTCAAAATATCCTCCAGCGCGTCATTGTTCTTCAGCCTGCGGATATAAATGCGAGACTCGAAATAGCGATCTAATTGAAGACGTTCAATCTTGCGGCGCTGAATAAGCAGCTCGCCGCCGGTATACAGATGAAGCTCGTGACCAGCTTCGGCAAGGGAGAATAGCGTTTGTTCCATTTGTGGATAGGGCTCTGTTTCATGCTCGTATACACTTAAACCGAGCTTCCATAAAAAATTTTCTTCCGAGCTGGAGCGCTTTCGTCCTGTTAAATGTGAAAAG
>NZ_JBFUHJ010000873.1:0-809 GCF_056402455.1 Paenibacillus sp. P4_A7
GCTGTATTTCGTTCAACGCCTGCCGTTCGTCTAACAAACAGTAACTTAGTTGACGTGCTTGTAGGGATCCAGCTAAAAGAACGAGTTGATAGAGCCGAATGGAATAATGCCATATTGTCAATCGATATAAAAGTAAATACGTTAGATGGACGACCATCGCTTTGGTTTGCTGATATTGAGAAGCTGCTTCGTGTTGCTTTCTTGCAGCTTGAAAACGTAAAGAGAGTGCTCATCCGCATGATAGAGGATCGATCGGAGGGTACAGTGCTTTTGGCAGCAATAGATGTACGCAAAACAGACAGCTGGCTTATAAGCGACATGGATGTTCTTAAGCATGCAGATCCCGTTCATGATGAGTTATGGAGGAAAAGATTACGAGTAAGCTTCACAAGCGCTTGGGAGGACAGATTCGGTCCAATAACTGGCTTCTCTATAAAGCCGGTCTCAATAATCAATAACTGAAGCATAATATGTTGCAAAATGATAAACAAAGAGTATGATTCGTATGCTCTTTAAAAAAGTTGTGCTATAATAGTTTAGATTATTGAGCGGCGATTTGTGCTTCTCTGTTCGGAGGCTTACCCCATGAAACCATACCGTATACCTGAAATAGCACAAAAGTACATTGAATATGATATGATTCAAACGCATACGGACCTGCCGGAGCTTCCGGAAGCAAGGCTCCGTTTACTTTATGCTTTTCTAAATCATGACCTTTCACTAACCAAACAAAGCGAGCTATATACACTCGTTATTGCACTTGTTCAGCTAGGTATGGATACCCATGATCTAATCGATACTGATGTGGA
>NZ_JBFUHJ010000874.1:0-809 GCF_056402455.1 Paenibacillus sp. P4_A7
GGAGGTTAGGTATGCAAGAAGATATATTGGCGGCCTCGGATTTTCGGTTTTCAACTAACCTCCCTGATGATGCTATCGCTTCTTGGCATCAGGAATTAGAGGTAATGTACATCTTGCAGGGAACTGGGGTACTGCAGTTGGATGAAAATCAGTTTGCCTATGAAGTTCGCCAGGATGACATTATTGTGTTGAACAGCTACCAATTGCACAGATTGGAAATGCAAGGTTCGGGTAAGGCTCTGTCGTTGTTTATCTCGCCTACATTTTTGGCAGCCTTTTGTCCTGAGATCGAAAGTATTATTATCGAGTGTAAGTCTTTTCTGTACCCGAAGGAAGAGCAGGCACGTTTTCATTTACTCCGCAGTGAGTTCGCCAGCGTATTCCAGGCCTATTATAAAAACGAATCTCATTTGCCTATATTGCTGCGTAGTCGCGTGGGGGTGCTGCTAAACAACTTAGTGCAAAATTTTTTGGAGCAGCACAAGCATACCGATCCCTCTAGATCCTCAAGTAGGGAAAGGTTGCGCAAAGCGACCGATTATATCCACCGGCATTATCGGGAGAATATTACACTGAGCGGTCTAGCCGCCACTATCTATTTAAGCAGCGCCTATTTATCACATTTATTTCAGAAACAGCTTGGTCTTACTTTCACAGCCTACCTCACGAATGTCAGGTTGAGTCAGGCAGTGGCTCTGCTTCGTAGTGAAAGAACGATCACGGACATCGCTTCAGAAGCTGGGTTTCCGAGTGCTAACGCGTTAATCGACGCCTTCAAACGGCGTTATGGCGTTACACCAGGGCAATAC
>NZ_JBFUHJ010000875.1:0-794 GCF_056402455.1 Paenibacillus sp. P4_A7
CATCAGCCTTGAACGCACGGTACAGGTTCAAATGCTCCATGAAAAATACAGGATCATTATCACGAATTGCAGCTATCATCAAACCTTTTGCATCATAAGGGTTTGAAGGAATAACAACTTTAATACCTGGTGTTTGAATAGCAAGTCCTTCAAGGGAATCCGTATGAAGTTCTGCTGCTTTAACGCCGCCGCCAAAAGGCGTACGGAATACGATTGGTGAGTTATAACGTCCGCCAGAGCGATAACGCATACGCGCTGCTTGGATAAACATTTGGTCAAGCGCTTCATATATAAAACCAACAAATTGAATTTCAGCAATTGGGCGGAAGCCTTGTAGACCCATACCTACTGCCATACCTGCGAGTGCTGATTCAGCAAGCGGCGTATCGAATACGCGGTCTTCGCCAAACTCATTTTGCAAGCCTTCTGTTACACGGAATACTCCGCCAACTTTACCTACGTCCTCACCGAAGATGACAACGTTCGAATCACGTTTAAGTTCTACTCGCATTGCATCGCGAATTGCTTCCAGCATATTCATTTGAGCCATGATCGTCAGTTCCTCCTCTACTATTGAAAATCAGCCTTTTGCTCTTCCAAGTATTGCGGTGTTGTTTCAAACATTGTATCGATCAAGCCTGCTACAGTCATTTTCTCAACTGCTTCAGCTTTTTTGATGTGCTCATTGACAGTAGCTTTCGCTTCTTCTTTCACACGGTTCGTATCTTCATCCGACCAAAGACCTTTTTGCTCCAAAAACTTACCATAACGTACAAGTGGATATTTCAATGCCC
>NZ_JBFUHJ010000876.1:0-786 GCF_056402455.1 Paenibacillus sp. P4_A7
GGCATGAAGCGTAGCTCCAGATTTGTTAACCGGGCATGACGAGCCAGCAAGTCCATGTCACAAAAGTTCCCCCACAAACTCAGTGAGTTAAGATTTGGGAACCGGTTCAGACACTCCAGCGAGATGGGCTGTCCTAGCGGCGCATTCCGTAGCGTTAGGCTCGCCACTTGGTGCAATTCACCCAGGTCGGGCAGCAAGAAAGAAGAATCACTCTTGCGTCGGCTAGTGCGCGGCGCTAGTGTCAGAGAAGATGGCATATCGCCAGTGGCCGAGAAGCGTGATAGATCGCCGGACACGCCCAGTCGGAAATTCCGTTTTGGAAGCTTCAGGCTCAAACGCCCCCCAGACTGGTCCAACTCGATAAATAAGCCATGCAAATTGGACTGTCTGGCGTCCGCCACCGTATCTGCAAACAGGATCGGAGCCCACGTCATCTCTTCAATGGGACGTTTTTGCGCCCAGTCAAAAAATCCTACGTCACTGCCTGTATAGTACAGAAATCGCGGCCAGGGCGAGCCCGCAGGAGTGGCAAAGGCATCGAATACGGTCCAATCGATTAAGGCATCAGGCGCAACGTGAAGATCTGCCTTCTTCCCCAATTGCGACGGTCCAATGGATAGACTGCCCACACCGGGCTGAATGACAAGAGTGTGACTGCGAGGACCTGTCAGGTCGATGGGATAACGACCAGCTTCTCTAAAGGAACCAGCAGGAGGACGAGCTTGATTATCATTTGGCATTTCTATCATCCTTTCTTATAAACCATATCAAGTTCTCTGTTAGTTC
>NZ_JBFUHJ010000877.1:0-772 GCF_056402455.1 Paenibacillus sp. P4_A7
CACGTATTCTCCTACATCTAGTCTTTCTGTCCATGTATTCAGCAATAGTGATTCTGTTAAGTTATATCAAAACCATGTATTGGTGAAAGAAATGACAAGAGAAGAGGCTTCAAAGGCTGTACCTAATATAGTAGGAAAAGGTGGCAGCCCGATATTCACATTTGAACTGGGCCAGTTTGTTGCGGGAGAACTTAGAGCTGAGGCAATTTTAGATGGAAATGTTGTAAAAACCCACACTGTTAGAACACCAGATCAGGCAAATCGACTAGAAATTGAAGTGCGTGATAGAGGTATAAAACCTGTAGCGGACGGCTCTGACTTAATACCGGTATATTTCAAGGTTGTTGATGAAAACGGAACCATAGTTCCGACAAACAATCGTACCATTAAAATCTCCGTAACTGGGGAAGGTGAGCTTGTAGGCCAAGGCATTCCTCGAATTGGCGTAGAAGAACAGAATGTAGAAGGAGGAATAGGCTTCGCATTTGTAAGAACTTCTGGCATAAGTGGGAATATACAAATTACTGCCACTTCAGAAGGTCTGGGATCAGCAACTACAAGTGTAAGCACTTTACCCTACCAAGGACAGTTTGTGCCAGACGGACAACATACTCCATGGGTTGGTGGAGCCCAGAAACTGGAATCTAAAGAAGCATTGTATCGAAATATTGCCGTTGGAAAATCTGTTACAGTATCATCGGAGCAACCAGGAAATTATGCTAGATATGCAGTAGATAATGATGAAACTACAAGATGGTGCGCAGTTGGAAAT
>NZ_JBFUHJ010000878.1:0-764 GCF_056402455.1 Paenibacillus sp. P4_A7
CTCCTGAACGATAGTACGATATTTATCCCAGATTGGCGTTTCTACCGTATCGCCAGAAGCAACCTGCATTAATGAAACTGGCTTCTCCACATATTGATCAAGAGGAAAAAGCCGCAATATTGCATCAAGTAGTTCCGGCACGTTATGACCATCACAACGAATCAGCCGCTGAGCATGGCTAGCAGCTGGAAAGTTCCCGTCAGCCAATACAATTTCATCGCTATGACCCATCTCGCTTAACACTTTAAGTAATTCAGGAGAAATAAGTTTCGAAATACCCATTAACATTTATATCTCACCCTTTCATCCATTCAGTGAACATCGATCCAATTTTCCAAAGCTTCTGCAGTTACTTCTTAACCGCTAACTGCTCGAACGTCGCATAAGCGGCAACCCAATCATTTGTCTGCGAAGGAATATAAGTTTCGATAGGAAACGATGCTGCTGTTAGCTGCCGAGCTGCTTGCAAATCGGTGCACTCTTCTAAGGCGACTAACTGCATGAGCATATTCCCAATCGCACTAGCTTCAACGGGACCTGCCCATACCGGACGCCCTATTGCATTAGCGGTAAGCTGACACAGCAGCTTATTCTGGATTCCACCGCCGACCATATGCAAGCCGCCAAATGATTGTCCAGTCAACTCTTCCATTTGAGTAAGCGCCTGACGATAACGCATCGCTAGGCTTTCCAATACACAGCGCACCACTTGACCAACGGACTCCGGCACTGGCTGCGACGTTTCGCGGCAATAGGTTTGTATT
>NZ_JBFUHJ010000879.1:0-763 GCF_056402455.1 Paenibacillus sp. P4_A7
TTATTGTGAGTAACGCTGGACTATCAATCAGGCGTTCAATTAACCAATCATTAGACCGATATCACGATTTTACTCGGACGATGGCCATCAATTATTTTGCGCCGGTTCAATTGCTGTTATCAACTATTCCTCTTCTGGCAAAAAATCAAGCTCACATCATCAACGTATCTACTATCAACGTGTTGTTAACGCCCTTCCCCTATTGGGCAGCTTATCAGGCATCTAAGTCAGCGTTCGATACTTGGTTTCAGTCCACTGCTCCTGAGCTAAATGCTATGGGTATAACAACTACTTCTGTATATCTTCCTTTAGTGAAAACACCCATGATCCTGCCGACACCTGCTTATCAAGAGCTGCCAGCGATGAGCCCGGATCATGTTGCCAAAATCATTTGCAAAACAATGTATACACAACAGCGAACATATAAGCCTTGGTGGTTAATTTTTGGACAGTTGGCATCGCTTGTTTTCAGTGGAATTTGGCGGATAATTGCTCCTCGTATGCTAAGGAAAAGGAGAAAGTGAAATGAATTTAATTAAAATAGTTCATATATTCTATAAGCTTAAGCTGCTTTCTCCATTCGGATTGTACAGGTTAATTTCCGCCATTCGTAAATATGGAATCAATGTAATGACTCTGCTGCGTTTTTCAGAGAGTGTATATGGTAATAAGTTTGCATTAGTCGATGAGAATGAAACACTAAGTTACAAGCAATTATTGTCACAATCAGAGAGGCTTTCACTTCTTTTACAGGAGAAATATC
>NZ_JBFUHJ010000880.1:0-757 GCF_056402455.1 Paenibacillus sp. P4_A7
GTAAAGAAATACATCACGATCCTTAGGTATCTCATCCATTCGTTGTTTAAGCTGTGACAAAGGAATGTTTTTGGCTCCAGTAATATAACCTCCCTTGAATTCAAAGGGTTCCCGTACATCAACTAAAATATATTTAGTGGAATAGTCTATTTCTTTGCGAAAAGCTTCGTCGTTAAGTGTTCTTAATCCCTTTGTTGGACCAAACCGACTATAAACAAACCAGATGATTAGCATTGCAATTATTATGTTTAAAATCGTATTTACATCCATCTACATTACCTACTCTCGATATCTGCTACTAACGGCTTTTCACAAGCAATTCTACCGCTTCTTTGACAAGCTTGCTCGTATCTCCGCCAGCTTTTTGTTCTTCCATTATGCATTGTTGCAAATTTTCCGCGACGATTTGAGCCATAGCCTTGTCAGCCGCGTTTCTCACTGCGGACAACTGACTAACAACATCTTTACATGACTTGCCCTCTTCCATCAAACGAAGCACACCTCTAACCTGTCCTTCAATTTTTCTTAAACGCGTTTTCGTTTCATTCGTATAATTGTAATCCATTTGTACCCCTACCCTTCGCATATACATGTATGGGTATATTATAACTCAAATTTATTATTCCTAACACCAATCATCCATTAGATAAACAAGTTTACCTTGCCTTCCGAAGCATCACCCAGATAGGCTGCTACTCCGCCATACTCCAGACTGTCCAGCAGCTCTTCTTGTTGCAAGCCGAGCAGATCCATTGTC
>NZ_JBFUHJ010000881.1:0-751 GCF_056402455.1 Paenibacillus sp. P4_A7
ATGCAGCCCTATGCGACAATGGCGTCATAGTTTCTCCAATTACAGATGGTTTTGGGACTTTTCATTTTTATGACCCTGATGGAAATCGGTTAAATGTATGGCATTATTGATCAATTTGTATCGTATTTTGTTGTTCCGCTAACGGGAAACTAGAGCTCAAAAAAAGCTGCCACAGAATCCGGCAGTGCTGTCTTTGAGTTAAAGTCACGAGGGGTAAAGGTCGATTTAAAAAAGTTTGACTGGGGTATTATTGGGATTGTTATTGATCCTGAAGGTAATCGAATTGAAATAATGGATTGAGCAGAGCTCTTACGGATATGGCCTTAACCTACATGGACACGATAGTTGAACGAAACAAGGAGCAATTTGTTGCGGCAATTGCTCCTTGTTTTTATTAAGCTAACTGGCAGGATAGATTAATCATTTCGCGAATACTCCAAAGGTGGAATTATTTGAGAAGTTGGTAAATTTAATGTTTTAGGGCATCAACGCAAGGAATTAAAGACATAAAAAACACTAGAGGAGAGTGCGTGTCATATGAAAGTAGTTGAACTCAATGAAAAGAAGTTAGTAGGAATAAGAGTAGCATGTCCAGGTGACCAGYATGTAAATGAAATCCCAAAAGCTTCTTATAGACTCAAAAAAAGGCTAAATGAGATAAATGATCTTCTAAGTCCAGTAAAACTTGTAGGAGCATTTATCGCAGGGGATTTTTCGGAAGAGGAAGATGGTTACTGGGCATGTGTTGAAG
>NZ_JBFUHJ010000882.1:0-745 GCF_056402455.1 Paenibacillus sp. P4_A7
GATAGCCAAAGCTCGCTGCATTTTGCCGATCATAGTGGTTTTACTTCGGATAGACATTATTTTC
This sequence comes from Paenibacillus sp. P4_A7, assembly GCF_056402455.1. Lineage (NCBI taxonomy): Bacteria > Bacillati > Bacillota > Bacilli > Caryophanales > Paenibacillaceae > Paenibacillus > Paenibacillus sp. P4_A7. Next base: position 65 of record NZ_JBFUHJ010000882.1, read on the forward strand.
AGTCCGTGCTGGAGCTAGATCGGGTCAGCCAGGATGGCGACCAATTCGATGAAACTATTCATACATTGGAAAACACCGGTCTACGGTTCACTACGCTCGCGGATGAGCCCGGTGAGGAAAATGAACGGAAGCTTTACGAGCTTTACAAAGAAACGCTTGTCGACATACCTGGCTATACAGGCGATGTTCCYGAAATAAACGAATGGCGCAAATGGAACTTACAGGTCGATGGTTATGCAGCAGATCAGGTTATCCTTGCTGTCGATGGGGATAAAGTTGTAGGTGTAACGAATGTCCTGCATAATAAACTGACAAACGGAATGTATCACGAATATACCGGCGTCAGTAGAGCCTATCGGGGCCGAAAAATCGCATTAGCGCTAAAGTTAAAAGCCATACAGCTTGCCAAACAACGTGATGCAGCCTATATTCGTACAGATAACGAATCTACGAATGAGCCCATTCTTAAAATTAATCGACGCTTAGGCTATGAGCCTTTACGGGGAAATTACCGGATCATCGCTGAGCTGCAAAAGGTTTCGAACAAACTAGCAGCCTTTAAGTCGTAATACTGACGTAAATGCCAAAGTATCATTCATTTTCTCCATGCCATGTTTGTGGATACTGCTGTATTTTATAAGTAATGAATTAATATAATGGCGTATCCACACTGGTTAGGAG
>NZ_JBFUHJ010000883.1:0-744 GCF_056402455.1 Paenibacillus sp. P4_A7
ATTTTAATTCAGAGGCTTTGTATAGCAATGATGAAGTTGAGATGCACCAAGCACTTGTTGAACGAACAAATAAAGCTTTACAATCCGAGCATGCGGAGCAACTTATCGGATATCTATTGTTCGATGAGCCGCGGAGTTTGTATGTGGTTGATAAGGAGCGATTCAGAGATAATCTATCCGTTATGCGAAGGATGCTTGAAAGTATCGATCCAGGCAGGTTTACGGTAATCGATTATACGATGCCCGAGGATGCGGCGTATTTCTACCCTTCCAATCTAACGCAAGCCATGAGCTTGGATTTGTATCCTGTTGTTAATCACTATCCGACACCAGGAAATTTCAAGCATATTGGCACGTACCCAAACGCTTCATATGAAGAAAGCTTGGATGCTTCCACGTTGCAGATTCGAAAAGACCTTACAAATGATGCACCAGTGTGGATGATTCTACAGGCGCATGGAGAAAAAGGGGGATTGCCGAGAGAGCCTATCCCGTCCGAAATAAGAGCGATGACCTATGAAGCAATTGGTAGAGGAGCAAGAGGTTTTACATACTTCTTGTATCAATCCACAGTGGTCTGGCGAGGTATGGTCGACTATGATTATACACGTCGTCCTCACATTTATGGAACGATAAAGCAACTAATGAGTGAGGTTGAGGCGCTCAAACCCACTATCCTAGATATGCAAAGGATAGCGAACGTAGCTGTAACAACAGGTGGCGGCGGCGGAGCTTCAACGGAGC
>NZ_JBFUHJ010000884.1:0-742 GCF_056402455.1 Paenibacillus sp. P4_A7
GAATGAGAGTAGAACAATTTCAAATTGATCAAGAAGAAACAACGGAATGAGAGTAGAACAATTTCAAATTGATCAAGAAGAAACAACGGATGCATTTATTCTGCATATAAGTGGTGAGCTTGACTTATCTGTTGTTCCGCAGCTTCGGTCAGTATTGGAGCCAGTTGTGCATCAATCGGAGAAAGGACTTATACTGAATTTGAAAAACTTAAAATATATAGACAGCACCGGGATTGGCATTATCGTCTCTGTGCTAAAAATTCGTGATGGATTAAATGCTTCTTTTTATGTGCAAGAAATTCCATCATCCATTAGACGTCTGTTTGATTTGACGGGTTTATCCAGCTATTTAGGAGAAGGGATAGAGGATAAAGGATGAATGAGATTCGTTTACAAATCCCTGCTCATGCGGGCTATATCGAGATCGTGAGAATTTGTTTATATGGCATTGCATCTAAGATGCAATTTTCTTATGAAGATATTGAAGATATGAAGGTTGCTGTCTCGGAGGCTTGCAACAACGCTATATTACATGGTTCACATGCTGCTGAAGAAGATATGGTCGACATTTGTTTTGAATCCTCTGAAGCGGGGCTTACCATCAAGGTCAAAAATAAAGGTCCGGAGTTCCACTCTGAAGCTTTGGATAAAGCTGCTCCGCTGCAAGCTGCGGAAATCAGCGAGCTACCGGTAGGCGGATTAGGTATTTATTTAATGCAAGCACTAATGGATGAGGTAGTTG
>NZ_JBFUHJ010000885.1:0-741 GCF_056402455.1 Paenibacillus sp. P4_A7
ATGTACGCCATAATTCCAACAATGCGTACTTTAATATCAGCGAAGCTTACATATAACTCGAAAAAAGAGCGTACTGGAGCATTAATAGCAGGTATAAAAGCGATTATGGTAACGATTTGACCAACAGTGGCTTGTCCAGTTGCCATCTGCCAACCGGCAAATAGGAACACTAGAGCAGGGGCTAACGAATCTGGAATACGCGGGAAAATGCGATAGATGCTCTCCACTATATTTTCTTGAAAGGAGAGATCGGCCCATTTATCTTGTTTGGATTTAACGTCCTTGAACTCGGATTGCTCTGTTCCATATATTTTTGTTTGTTTCACTGTCTCCAGCTTTTCAAGAAGGTTTTGACGAAGGATGGAGTCGTGGGCTACCATTTGTTTTCTTACTATGCCGCGCTTTCGACCATACACATGAACGGGTAAAAAAAGAATAAGGTAAGATGCAAGCAAGGCGATAGCAAGTATTCCACTCCATTGTGAGATAACGGCTATAGCTATAATTGCAAGCAATAGCTCTTGTACGAAGCGGGGAAGAGTCGTTAAGCCAAATTGCTGAATGACCCGCGTATCCTGCGTACAGCGCTGAAGAAGCTCTCCACGCGCGGTTTTGGTGAAAAAGGATGCGTTTGTTCGAAGAACGGCAGTAAGTGTATCCGTTGTAAGTAAATAAGAAAGCTTGATCATCGTTTTGGCCGAAACGTAGGCGCGAAGAGAGACGCATAGTTCGGTGAAAAGC
>NZ_JBFUHJ010000886.1:0-739 GCF_056402455.1 Paenibacillus sp. P4_A7
CTGACGGAATCACTTTTGTTTTCTCTTCCTCAGGGTACTTAGATGTTTCAGTTCCCCTGGTATGCCTCTATTCAACCTATGTATTCAGTTGAAAGTAACTGTCCATTACGACAGCTGGGTTTCCCCATTCGGAAATCCTCGGATCAATGCCTGCTTACGGCTCCCCGGGGCGGTATCGTTGTTCGCCACGTCCTTCTTCGGCTCCTAGTGCCTAGGCATCCTCCGTGCGCTCTTACTAGCTTAACCTAAGTTCCGATTGATTCGGCTTGCTTGCGCAATCTCGAACAACCTTCACTGTTAAAAACTAATCCCAGCTAAAGGATATTTCAGCAATTCTTCTTTCGTTATCCAGTTTTCAAGGTACAATTGATGTGAGTTGTTGGTGGAGCCAAGCGGGATCGAACCGCTGACCTCCTGCTTGCAAGGCAGGCGCTCTCCCAGCTGAGCTATGGCCCCATACAAATTCCATCAAAGCTGAACAAATGGTGTTCACGTCTTGCGCTTAGAGCGCTCTATTCCGATAACTTTATCCGAACCTCATCGGGTTCGGGTATTTCCTTAGAAAGGAGGTGATCCAGCCGCACCTTCCGATACGGCTACCTTGTTACGACTTCACCCCAATCATCTACCCCACCTTCGACGGCTAGCTCCCTTGCGGGTTACCCCACCGGCTTCGGGTGTTGTAAACTCTCGTGGTGTGACGGGCGGTGTGTACAAGACCCGGGAACGTATTCACCGC
>NZ_JBFUHJ010000887.1:0-735 GCF_056402455.1 Paenibacillus sp. P4_A7
GGTGGATTAACCTCTGGCATCAGAGGCAAATTCGCTGTCTTAATACCTTTATGGGACAAAAATATACTAAGTGGAGTTTTGGATGTACGCGATACACCAATAAGGATAACCTGTGCCTGCACTAGCCCCCTAGCATCCTTGCCATCATCATATTTGACTGCAAATTCAATCGCTTCCATTCGGCGATGATATTCCTCATCAATAGAGTGAAGCAGTCCAGGCTCACGCTTAGGAAAGCTGCCAAAAGTGTCTACATAGGCTTGCATCATAGGGCCCATCACATCTACCGCACGAACGCCTGCCTTCAAAGCTTCTTCCCTCATTGATTCCCGCAGCTCCGGCTGAACCAGCGTATAGCTTATAAATCCACCACTGGCTGCCGCTTCAGCAACAATACGAGCAATTTCATCCTCCGACTTCAAATGCCCATACCGTTTAACCTTCACGCGTTCGGATGAAAACTGCCGCAACGTCGCCTTGGCAACCGCTTCAGCTGTCTCACCGATAGCGTCGGAGCATGCGTAAATAATTTGCTCTGTCATAAATCTGGCTCCCCCAATTCCMCAACAGTCGTTATGTCTGCCATCAGACGAATAATATTCGATTTTGATACCCATCCGGTCACTTCAGGGTCCATGCCTTGCTCCTCACGAGGCTCAATTACCGGCAGGCAATCAACTTGATGAAGCGACATTTTACGAATCGCTTCCATCACAGAATCATCGGGCATTAGCG
>NZ_JBFUHJ010000888.1:0-734 GCF_056402455.1 Paenibacillus sp. P4_A7
GTGGTAGGCCAATAAGCTTAGCCTCTCTCTCGATTTTAAAACCATCAGCAGCTGCAATACGCTTCAGCTCGGAAGGATCGACAACCTCTTGCGAATTCAACCCCTTCTCTATATAGGCAAAAGTATAAGGTGAGTTCTGAAGTATGCCTTCCTTGCCGCTTATTTGCATAATATATACGGTACCCAATGCCGTCAAAATAACGGCACTTAGAATCGATACAACAAAGAGAATGCGTGCATTATCCTTAATCTTATAGCCGAGCTGGGCGAATATAATCATATTTGTACGTTTGTAGTAAATAACAGAACGCTTCTGAATGAAACGCAGAATTAGAATACTTAGCTGTGTAAATAAGAAATAGGTTCCAACAATAACTGTAACCAGTATCGGCAGAGTGAAAATCATAATATTTGTTACGTCCATGAAATATGCCAATCCATATGCAGTAGCTAAACATATAACTGCAACTGCCACTAGCCAAGGTGAAAATAGCAGCTGACCTTTTGGCTTACGCGCAGCCTTCAACAAATCAACAATTTCCGTACGACCGATCATTAGCGCCGTCCATATGGAGATGAGCATGAATAGAGCGAAAAAACCACCTGCTGTCATCCCTACCGCTTTTAATGGAACTGCAAAAGGAATGGTCTCATTCATTTTGAGAAGAACAGCTAGCGCCATGAAGAATAGCTTGCTGAACAGCATCCCGAGCCCAATGCCTGCTGCAATAGCA
>NZ_JBFUHJ010000889.1:0-727 GCF_056402455.1 Paenibacillus sp. P4_A7
GGAAACATCAGAGCATTCCTTTTATCGACTTGCTGTAAAGTTTCAATTACTGTTGATATTTCCAACCATTCATATCCAATCTGTGCAACATCATCCTGTAAGTGTGTGATCTTGTCTTCAGCTCCAAAAGAACAGTGAAAGATGAATTCTATTGCATGCACTTGTTTAACTAAAAAAGAATACTCGTGATTATTAGAAATATATTCCCTAACACACACCAATTCATTTATATCCGCATTAATATTTAATTCTTCAGTGCATTCGCGTAGAATTGTATCTTCAATTGTCTCACCAGATTCTTGCCCGCCGCCGGGTAATGTATAATAAATACCTACATTATCAAGTTTTTTCTTAATAAACAGTAGCTTATTATCGTATTCAATAATTGCTTTAGCTGTATTCCTAACCAAAACCTCACCTCCAATTACTGATGTCACTCAACTAGCGTTTCTCGTTAGCTCAACGCAGAAAACAAGTTACTCAACCACTTGCTCATCCGCTTCTGACAATTTTATAAACCCTTCTGTCCAATCATCTTTGTCAATTTCATATTCACTAATATAAAAAGCATCTAAATAATCTCTAAAACCTGGAAGTGTTTTGTATCTTTCCACTACTGATTCTGCTTTTTCTTTTGATGAATAGGTTCCTATTAGTTTTGTCTCATCATACAATCCATCTTCCCCGACCTCATAAGAATGTTGAACTAAAAATATAGTTTTCATAT
>NZ_JBFUHJ010000890.1:0-716 GCF_056402455.1 Paenibacillus sp. P4_A7
GGCTACCGCAGTGCCTGCTCATCGTTGTGTGCTATTGAACTAACGTTTCCCGTTAGTTCAATACCAGTTTACTTAAATCGTTGATCAATATAAGCGATTTGAGTAGCTATCTTGAAGTGCTTTATCAACCTTATCAGCATCCATTCCAGGGAGTCTTACGTGGTCTGATATCATCTTTGCTATGTTAGGTAACTTTTCCTTCTGTAACCACATATCAGGATTCCACAATTTTGAACGTTTAAAAGCTTTAGCACAGTGAACGAAGCACTCCTCAACTTTAACACCAATCCCTAAAACGGGTATTTTCCCGTTTACTTCCATCGGCTTTAACAATTCTTCATCACGAATGATGCAAGCATTTCCGTTGATGCGCAGTGTTTCTTCTAGACCTGKAATTATGAAAATAAGCCCTACTTTAGGGTTTGATAAAATGTTTCTCATGGAATCTATCTTTCGATTCCCTGGTCTTTCTGGAATAACTATATGATTTTCATCTAGCACTTCGACAAAACCAGGAGCATCACCCCGAGGGGAAACATCACACATCCCTTTGTTATCTGAAGTTGCCATTAGTAAAAATGGAGACTTTGAAATAAACTCTAGGCAATGCTTGTCTAAATGAGAAATCACTTTATTTTGTACAAGTTCGCCTGGAAAACCGAGCAGAGAACGTAGTTCATCTTCACTTGAAATAGCATTTTTAAAAAGACTCATAC
>NZ_JBFUHJ010000891.1:0-715 GCF_056402455.1 Paenibacillus sp. P4_A7
CCGAACCGCTGTGCGGTTCACGACAACTAAGGAGGATTATTAAATGAAAGCAGATTTGATCGTAGATACAAAGGGAATGGCATGTCAGATGCCAATTGTAAAAGCAAAGAGAGCTTTGGATGGTTTACAGGCAGGGCAAGTGATGGAGGTTTTATCCACAGACAAAGGCTCAGTCAACGATTTTCAAGCATGGGTGACTCAAACTAATAATGAACTCATTAAGCATGAAGAAGAAAATGGTATTTACAAATTTTTTGTGAAAAAAATCTAATTTAAAAAGCGAGCACAGTTTAAGACGTGTTCGCTTTTTTTAGTTTATGTGTCGATAGACCAACTGCCTGAATAGCGGCAACTATGAGAGTCCCGAATAGGCATTAAAGCATATACTACATTGACATTATTCATTTATTAGGGGGTTTTACGTTTGTATTGGTTAAATCCATATTGGAATAGAGCTATGTTTATGCCAGTTTGGTCAGTATCTTCAGCTGAAGCATTAACATTAATGAAAGAAGCGGTTCAAGGAGAACGGAATGATGAGTTGTTCTATAACGAACTTATCAAATTTGCACCAAATAGCGAGCAAGCTTCTATTATTACCTCTATACGTGACGATGAACGTGGTCATAATTACATGTTCCGAGGAATGTATAAAGAGATTACAGGTCAAGAGATCACGGGTATAAGTAACGAGAAATATCAGAGTGTACAATCC
>NZ_JBFUHJ010000892.1:0-713 GCF_056402455.1 Paenibacillus sp. P4_A7
GACGAACCGTTGTTACATTGTTGCCTGTTTTTATTTTGAACGTATCTCCGTCCACATAATCAGATACGGTATACCATTGATTCGTTTGGATGAAGTTTGAGGAGAGCTCGGACATCGCTGAGCAGCCGGAAAGCGGCAAGCAAATAAGAAGCAGGAGAATAATAAAGTTTTTTTTCATTGATGCAATACCTCCAGCTTGTAGATGGTCAGAATAAAGATCATTTTATTATAACACAAAATGAGTGTAAAAAATGCTGTCAATCCATATTCATCGGCATAAAAATAGTCAAAATTCTTCATACTGAATAAAAGGCATTTTGTGTATAAGGAGGAATCAGCATGTTAGATCATAAATTTGGACCACTCATTGTACAGACCGATTTGACTGTATTGTTAGATGAAAACAGGCCTGCTGCGCAAGAAGCGCTCGAGAAGCTAACGCTCTTTGCAGATACGGTGAGAAGAGCTGGTTCGATACATACCTATCGCATTACACCACTATCGCTATGGAATGCGGCGTCGATTGAAATAAAGGCAGACGAAATTGTGGAGTGGTTATCCACTTATGGAAGATACGAGCTACCCTTTCAAGTGGAGACCAAAGTAAGAAAGCTGATGGGGAGATATGGAAAACTTCAGCTATCGACATGTTCAGAAAAGTTGCTGCTGCACGGCGATGCAAGGCTAATGAAGGAATTGTCAGAGTATGAAAC
>NZ_JBFUHJ010000893.1:0-711 GCF_056402455.1 Paenibacillus sp. P4_A7
GCTTTCTTGGGCTCGGAAGTATGGAATCCATTATACATTCGAACAGGTCGCAATATGAGGAATTCGTAGGCTGTGAACGAATTTATCGTAAGCTGGATAGCTGAGTAGGTCAGTGAAAGAGCGAAAGATAGCGAAACACGACGAAGACGCTGCCCTCAAAAAAGTCTATAGACTTTTTGGGGGCAGCGTTGTGTTTTTGTCGTCCAGTGAAAATAAAGTTTTAGACTAAGGTGCCTGATTTAACGCGGTTTATGAGAATAATAATCGCCAGACTTCAAAAAATAAGTATTAGACTGACCATAAACACGAAACAGCGGCGGACCAAGACTTGAAAAATAAAGTCTTAGACTGCCGCTGTCCTTATTGAACTAACGTTTCTCGTTAGTTTAACGCCATTCTTGGAGAATTTTTTTAACTGTACATTCGATAAACATGAGCAGCCTTGGATTATTAAATCACATCAGGAGTCTCATCACGTTCAGGCGGTCTATCTTCAACAAAAATTTTAATGAAATCCTGCTCATTAATAATTTCCTTCAAGACAAATTTATAGAAACCAGCAGGCTTTTCCCCTCTTATATGCATTTGATAATATTATCACAAATATTTATTTTCTATTTTTGAGTGATTCAACTAAATCAATTGCTTCTTTTATATATTCGTAAATTTCTTTTAGTGATTTTGTTCGCTTGGTGAATATAGGATTTGACC
>NZ_JBFUHJ010000894.1:0-705 GCF_056402455.1 Paenibacillus sp. P4_A7
GTACCTCAGGACTTTACAGCTGCTTTTCACTAGTGTATAAAGCAACATCCGGTTCACGCCGAGGTTAGTAATGGGATATAATAAAGTTTGATCAAAGAACGTGAGAGGAAGTTCATGACGCCGCCGCTTCGGTATGCACAGCATTTCAAACTATACTCTTCATATAAGATGAGTCCAACCGAATAAATCAAATGGACCATACTGGAGCTGTACAGGGCTGCCTGGCAGCAGATCACAGGCTCAGTTAATTAATCAATTATCAATTACGCAAATATAATTATAACTTGGAGGATTTAAAATGTACGAAGTTACAATGGATTTGGCAGGCGATTGGATTAAGACGGTGAAGGAGATTTTACAAAGCGCTGGTGATCAGTTGGTTGAAGAGGTTACGAATGAAGAGCTTTCAATACGTTATTTTCGACTGACAATGTCTGCCGAGCAAGCGGAAACAGCGGCTCGTGATACATTAATGAGGTTGAGAGATATGGAAAAGGTGATCAATAATAATCTTGAAACAACGATTGTGCCTGATATTCGCAAGCGGACTAACTATGATGGCAACCAGTTTCACTTTTGTTGGGTATACAATCAAGGTGAACATATTGTCGAGTTAAAATCAGAGTATCGGATTCCGCTGTAGAAACATATAAGCTAGCAGCGCTAATCATGCCCCCATCCTGAGTAGCAATAGCAGTATAGGGG
>NZ_JBFUHJ010000895.1:0-692 GCF_056402455.1 Paenibacillus sp. P4_A7
GGATATCGTTGTTGCTTACCGAACGCGCGGTTTTTACAGGTGATCCTGCGATGTATCGTAGCATGGGTTTAGAGCCGACAGAAGTGGATCTGGTTATGGTGAAGTCGGCGTGCYAATTCCGTTCGTCATACGAGAAGCTGTCAGAACATATTTACATATTGGACACACCTGGTGCGAGTACTGCAAATCTTCAGAGTCTCCCTTACGTTAACATTGCACGACCTATGTACCCATGGGATCAAGATTTAGAGCTTTCATTTTGAGGACACTCTTCAGAGGTAAAACTTTTATGGAAGGAATGATCAAATATGAGATTACAAAATAAGGTTGCGCTTGTTACTGGTGGATCCCGTGGGATTGGTCGTGAAGTTTGTCTTGCTTTCGGGGGTGAAGGAGCGAAGGTAGCAATCAACTACTATCCGGGAAACGAGGCGGAAGCAGATCAAGTAGTGGAGGATATTCGTATTAAGGGCGGTCAAGCTATGGCTGTTTGCTGTGACGTCAGCCAGGAGCAACAGGTGGAAGATATAGTACGGAAAATCACCGAAGCTTGGGGTGGGGTTGATATTCTAGTGAACAACGCTGGAATTTATCCCCGTCAAAAGTGGTATGAGATCACGAGTGAAGACTGGGATCGTGTTATGAACGTGAATTTGAAATCATGCTTATTCACATGCAAAGCTGTATTTCCC
>NZ_JBFUHJ010000896.1:0-688 GCF_056402455.1 Paenibacillus sp. P4_A7
CGACAGTTTCTCCCGACAGCTAATGAAGCACGCGATCGTTCGCGGGGCCCTTGCCCAACTGATGGGTAAGGAAGCGGTATGCGTACAGAGTATGTATTTCTATAWGGAACCGGGTTCTCCCGGACAAGCTGCCCATCAGGAATATTACTATATCAAAAATGATCCAATGACGATGATAGCTGCATGGGTAGCCATGGAGGAAGTAGTGGATATTGAGAATGGCTGCCTATGGGTCATGCCCGGCACGCATAAACTGGGATTATTACCGCATGGCGCCGTTAAAAATCTGGAGGAGCACGAGTCGTGGACCGAAGAGACAGAGGGCGTCGATACAACAAGGCAAATTCCGGTTCCGATGGAGAAAGGAGACATTCTTTTCTTCAGTGAATTGCTTATTCACTCATCCACTAAGAATCGGAGCACGGACCGCTGGCGTCGTTCGTACGTTTGCCACTACATTCGCGAAGATTCAAACGTTCTCCATCGAGAGGACCTTCGCCAGAAGTACCCTTTGTATTAATTTTGAAACGGTAAGGTTAGACTGGGATGTACGCCATCCTGATCTAGCTTCATATAGATAGCTTTCTCTTTGTTCGTTGTAGTGAGTGCTTACAATTGGGGTGCTAATTATACCAGATAGGTTAGGCGCATTTTCAGCATTGACACAAGAATATAAAGTAGTTAATAT
>NZ_JBFUHJ010000897.1:0-685 GCF_056402455.1 Paenibacillus sp. P4_A7
ACCCATCCTTGGTTGCCAAAGAAGGAGTGAAATTCGAAGACCGTATCGCCGAGATTCTGCGTGAAGTGCCTGAGGTTGAATCCGTTTCTGCCGAAGTAACGCCTGATGCAGTTACTGCTGAAGAAATGATCGCGCAAGCTGATGAACTAATTAAAATCAACAACAACGACAAAAACATCACAATCAAGCTTCCGATGACGCTTGCTGGGCTTGAGGCTTGCCGTTACCTGACGAGAAAAGGCGTGAAAACAAATGTAACGCTAATCTTCACAGTGAACCAAGCGCTCTTGGCTGCTCGAGCAGGCGCGACTTATGTCTCTCCATTCCTTGGTCGTTTGGATGATATTTCAGAAGATGGCGTGCTGCTCGTCGCGAAAATCGCAGAGTTATTCCGTACGCATAATCTAGATGCGCAAATCATCGCGGCATCTGTTCGACACCCAGATCATGTGACACGCGTTGCAATGGCTGGTGCGCATATCGCAACCATTCCATTCTCCGTCATTGAACAAATTTCCAAACATCCTCTAACCGATCAAGGCATGGAGAAGTTCGCCGCTGATTGGAGCAAAACAGCGCAACCTTAAGTTGCGCTTTACCATACCAGCTTTCAAAGGAGAGGTATTCTAATGAATAAACAACAAATTGGCGTGGTCGGTTTAGCCGTAATGGGTAAGAACCTAGC
>NZ_JBFUHJ010000898.1:0-685 GCF_056402455.1 Paenibacillus sp. P4_A7
CAGCCATATAGACGGAAATTAAGCCCATCGTTAATTGGTTCAACATCACTATCCACTGAAAACTAGCATAGAAAACGGCAGCAGTCTCTTCATAATGAATAGCTTGATTTTCATACGTGAAAATAACATAGCCCCAACAAATCAAAGTGATAATAAACGGGAGTACCAAAAATTTATTGCGAAATAATAAACGCATTTCATTGTGAAAAATAAGCTTGATCATGCTCATGAAATCACCCCATTAATCGCTGCCATATAGCCATCCTCGRTGGTTGGCTGTACAGCCACAGCATCAGCACGTGGAGATTCTTTTGAGATGACTCGGAAAATGACATCGTTTGATTCCCTTCTACTAGAAATGACCAAGTGATTCTTTTCAATATGATCGTATTCTGTGTAAGGCACCTGAAACTCCCAAATATAATTAACAGCCTTTTGAGCCAGGCCAGTAGTCGTTCCTTGATAGAGCACATTGCCATTATTTAGAACCGCTAATTTTTCACAGCTAGATTCGATATCACTAATAATATGAGTGGATAGTATGATCGTATAATCTTTACTCAGCCTCTCTATTACATTACGGAATCGAATTCGTTCGGATGGATCAAGACCCGTAGTCGGCTCATCTAAAATAATGAATTTGGGATTTCCGAGTAATGCTTGTGCAATACCAAGTCTCCTTTTC
>NZ_JBFUHJ010000899.1:0-684 GCF_056402455.1 Paenibacillus sp. P4_A7
GCCTACTACAGAACTGGCTGAGCAGGAGTCAAGCAATATCATGGATTTGGTTATTGAAGTAGGAGCGGCTCCATCCAAAAGACAAGCGAAGCAGGATATTGAAAGCGGAGCGGTTTATGTGAACGGTGTGAGACGTACAGAAATAGATGCAGTTATCACGAAGGAAGAAAGACTTCACGGTAAATATATTGTGCTGCGCCGTGGAAAGAAAAACTATTTCCTGGCCCGTTTCTCTTAAGAAGATATTTTGTGGTATAAAAATGGATAGGGCTGTCCTGCGAGCAATGGTATTGCTCATGGGACAGCCCTGATTTGTATCTTATATTTAACCGAACCTCTTCGAAAATGAAAGGTCGTTTGGAATCCCCTTGTTAATACAAACTGCATGTGTACTAAGTTGCCTACTACTCGCATCCTAAAACAACGAAAGCCCTACCTCTCTCTCGTCCTTGCGGCTCCGATGACCGCGCCAGTGTGAATCAGAAATACTGCACGAAACATGATTGGGTATTAACAGCAAAGAAATCAAAATCTGAGGATAACATTGAATCTTACTGGGGATTTTCTGGGGTTAAATATAATACATTATTTCTATAATACTATAATTGAAATAAGAATGCAACATCTTATTTTGTTCTTTTTTGATAAACCGAATGACTTTGGATAATCTGGACATTATAGGGA
>NZ_JBFUHJ010000900.1:0-681 GCF_056402455.1 Paenibacillus sp. P4_A7
AAGTAATGTTGCTTATTTTTACAATAGATTATTATATAAGTCTTTGATTATATAATTGAATTATTATATATTTATTTCATGATATTATCTCTGCCGGAGGGTAACATAACGAACGAAGAGACATTGACGACTTTTGGGGCAGTATGAATTCTTTAGATAAGGAGGTTGCTACATATGCAACAAAAGATTCAGGACATGGCAGAGGCATATAAGTTGTTAGCAGATAAGACGAGGCTAACGATCCTTGCTTTACTGAAAGAACGGGAACTTTGTGTTTGCGACATTACCGATATTATTGGTATGTCACAGCCGAATGCCAGCCAACATCTTCGTAAACTGAAGTCAGCAGGATTTTTAAATGAAAAGAAAAAAGGGCAGTGGGTATATTATTCTCTTAATTATGAAATAGAGGCTTATGTTCAGTGCATTTTTGAGTATTTACCATCAATGAAAGAAAACATTGCAGCTCAGAAGAATAGCTGTTGCGAGGTTCAGGAGGAAGCATGACGATCGTAGCTGTAATTATATTTTTGCTCACACTAACTTTTGTTATATGGCAGCCAAAAGGATTAAACATTGGATGGTCTGCCGCCGCTGGAGCGGTTCTTGCCTTAATCTTTGGCGTGGTAAGCTTCGCTGATGTTGGTACAGTTACAGGCATCGTATGGAACGCAACACTTG
>NZ_JBFUHJ010000901.1:0-675 GCF_056402455.1 Paenibacillus sp. P4_A7
GTATATATGGCGGACAAGCGGTTATAGAAGGCGTTATGTTTGCTGGCAAACATGTTAACGTAACTGCGGTCCGACGAAAAAATGATGAAATCGTATTTTATGAGGTGCCTCGCACGACTCAGACCTGGGTCCAGCGTTTGAAGAAAATACCGCTCGTTCGCGGTGTTGTAGGTATTGTTGAATCGAGCGCAAAAGGATCTCAGCATTTAAACTTTTCAATGGAAGCTTATGCTGAAGATGAATCTGCCGAGGAAACCGATTCGACAAAAGATTCTAAACAGGCTGCAAAAGAAGAGAAGAAGTCCGGAGGCTTTAGTCTCAGTATGATCGTTGGCGTTGCAGTTGCCGGCGTGCTGTCTTTTATTTTCGGAAAGCTAATATTTACAGCCGTTCCGGCCGCTTTGGAAGAAATACTGTTTTCAGGGGTATTTGAGAACAAGGTCGGTCATAACCTTTTAGAAGGACTTATTAAAATCATTTTACTGCTTACTTATTTGTATTTTATGTCGATGACGCCGATTATTAAGCGGCTGTTTCAATATCATGGCGCAGAACACAAAGTAATTAGCGCTTATGAAGCAGGAGCAGAACTAACAGTCAAAAATGTACAGCAATACAGCAGACTTCACCCCTACAATAACTGTGAAAATAATAAAGCTGGAACCACAGCGGTAG
>NZ_JBFUHJ010000902.1:0-672 GCF_056402455.1 Paenibacillus sp. P4_A7
GGCCGAAGATCTCCCAGGAAGGTGTTAGGTATATCAACAAGCGGAATTTGTGAAGTTTGCTGCAGCTGCTCAAGAAATGAGGCCAGATGCTCATTTAGCTCCACCTCTGCCTGAAGATCCATCTCGAGATCACCAGTTTCGTCAAACGGCGTGCCTCCCCGGAGATGCATTTCCAGCACATCACGGAATGACAGCCCTTTGCGTTTACCCATCCGTTTCAACCACTGCTTAATTTGAGTGACATCCTGAGGATCGAGATGAACCCATTCACCGCCTACATTGAACAAGCGCCGATTCTGCTCTGCAAGATTAAGAAATTCAGCTTCAGACAAATCAACATCGCCCAGAGCTAACTTCCAATCAAACTGTACAATTTGATCTAGCCCGAACATCGGCTGTGCCGCTGATCCTACCGAGGATTTCATCTTTGCCTTCAAACGAAGTTTACGTGAACGAACGGCTTCCCACCAGCTCGGCAATAAAACGGGGCATCCCGCTTCGAGCAGTTGAACGCTCGCTTCCTCCAGAAACTTCCATGCTTCATTTTCAGTAAGCTGCTCACGTATTTGTCCATCAATGGAAATCTCCTCCCATTCGGGGAGAGCACTTATCCATTTCGCCTGCTCCTTAATGAGCTTTTCATGGATATAGGGCAGCCATTCAGTCGGAATT
>NZ_JBFUHJ010000903.1:0-670 GCF_056402455.1 Paenibacillus sp. P4_A7
GGATATTAGCTGTTCTGATTACTTGGATATTAGCTGTTCTGATTACTTTAACGGTTATCAAGATTTGGGCAGATATTATTTTTTAACAAAATAAAACGGAGGTGTGTGGAATGACTACACATTCAGAAATTCAAGCAGACCAAGTATTAGATTGCAAAGGGCTTGCATGTCCAATGCCAATTGTTAAAACAAAAAAAGCAGTAGACCAACTAGAAGCAGGCCAGGTTATTGAGATACAGGCCACAGATAAAGGCTCGCTAGCCGATATGCAAGGTTGGGTTAAAAATACAGGGCATCAATACTTGGGAATGGTAGAAGAAGGGGATGTATTAAAGCATTACCTACGGAAATCAAGTCCAAGTGAAGTGAAGATAGAAACGAAATACCCATTTACCATAACTAATGAAGAGCTAGAACATAAGATTGCAGCAAACGACAAAGTAGTTATTCTGGACGTACGTGAACCAGCTGAATATGTATTTAATCGAATCCCAGGAGCGCTATCCATACCTCTAGGAGAATTGGAAAATCGGATTCAGGAACTGAATTCTGACGAAGAAATCTATGTCATCTGCCGCACAGGAACAAGAAGTGACTTAGCATGCCAATTGCTAGAGGATAAAGGATTTAAACAATTGAAAAATGTCAATTCAGGCATGTCGAGCTGGAC
>NZ_JBFUHJ010000904.1:0-668 GCF_056402455.1 Paenibacillus sp. P4_A7
GCGCTTAAATTGTGGCTGGTTTGCAGTTTTTGAATCCATAGCAAGAGACTGTGAAATCCCTCCTCGTCATTCGAAAAAGATAAGTAGTCTCCGATAATGATGCCACGAAAGTTTACAGCGCGCGCAACATGCATCTGCTGGGCAATGTCGATCCCGACAACTAAATGCTGAGCAGTAATTTTTTCAATGAGCTGATTTTGTCTCGCTTGCGATTTAAACTTCATAATAGAGCGTCCTCCTGGATGATGGAATTTTTAGGGCTATGACCCGTTGCGTACTTCCATCGTACCGAGGCGCTCGTTTTTTTGCAAAGCGGAAATTTAACGCTCTACAGGAATGCTAACGGGGAACGATAGTTAAACAAATAAGGAGCAGTTTGCTGCGGCAGAGTTCCCTTTCTTTATTAAGCTAACGGGCAGGTTAGTTTAAGTGCGTCAAGTTAAGTCATGTCATTTAGCAGGTGGAAATCCTGCTTGGGAAGACTCTAGCCAGGTCACCAATAGCGAGTCTTGGAGCTTTAAGGGTAACCTTACGGTTTAAGCGTAGACAGTCAGATAGTAGGCCGTGTGATTGAGCCTCGAAAGAACTGCAAAAATGGGAAGGTCGACGGATTTTAAACTCTCGGAAGACTACAGGATAAGCAGCGTAACAGGCGAGTTGCTTACCCC
>NZ_JBFUHJ010000905.1:0-666 GCF_056402455.1 Paenibacillus sp. P4_A7
ATACAACTGCGAGGTGCATCCTGAAGCAGCTGCCGCTTCTCCCCACTTATCAGCATAAACTAAATAGGAATCATATAGGAAATATGCAAGCTTATAATCGAAAACGACATCACATCCATTACAATATCTGATGCATGGAACATCTTAACTCCTACAAGCATGGCTAATGAGATGCCAGCACATAAACAGACGGCCTGAATCGGCGTTTGAAAGCGTTCGGACACCGCTGACCACTTTTGACTAAAAGGGAGTGCTTCATCCCTAGCAAGGCTGAAGAGGACGCGTGAGCATACAGTCATCGATTGAATACCTCCGCTCCATAGCGATAGGATCACCAGTACAACTATGATTGCTGCTAGCCCAGCCCCTCCTCTACCTTCCATAATCCATCTATTGATCGTTTCACTAGCACCACTACCTATAGAAATTGTCTGAGTAAGGGTTAGGAAAGACAGCAGCACGAATCCAATTACAAAAGCCATATTCCGAATACCCCCATACGTTAATGTATGACCTGCATTCGGCTCCCATGTTGGAAAAAGACTGCCCAACTAGCGAAAAAAAACGGTAAACTCAAAAATCGAGTTTACCGCCCAATGACTAACTAAAAAAGAAACTCAACAAACTAAACGAAGGACCTCGTCCCTTAACTCTTCGATATCAAAT
>NZ_JBFUHJ010000906.1:0-663 GCF_056402455.1 Paenibacillus sp. P4_A7
ATATATGGATGAGCAGGCGCTTCGGTAGCCTGCTCATTTCTTTATCAAAAGGATATTTTGATAATACTCACTAATATTCTAGTATTGGTTACATTCGGAATTATAAGGAGTATTGTCATCATGATAAATTTATTTAATTATAACTGGATGGTAAGGGATGAATGCTTTGAATTATGCAAGCAAATTCCTTTCGAAGAGTTGTTGTCTTTACGTGTTGGAGGAGTAGGGAGTATTGTCTACACACTATTTCACATTATAGATGTAGAATATAGCTGGATTCGCGGAATACAAGGTAAACCAGATATTCAAATACAATTTATAGAGACTGAGTCAGTCGAGGGCGTTCAGAAATTTTCAGACAATTGCCGGGATGAAATACAAGAATTTCTTGCATCATTGAAAAGTGATGACAAAGAAATTGTATCTGTTCCATGGAGTGATGGATATTACACCAAACATGAAGTCTTACATCATTTAGTTTCTCATGAAATACATCATATGGGTCAATTATCCATATGGGTAAGAGAGCTTGGGCTCGAGTCGATCTCCGTTTCCACCCTTTGCCGTGAAGCTGTTGTGAATAGAGGCACCTTTTACTTGCATTTTAAGGACATCGGTGCATTGTTTGACGAGCATCTTCATTATTTGCTCAAAGATTTGGAG
>NZ_JBFUHJ010000907.1:0-654 GCF_056402455.1 Paenibacillus sp. P4_A7
AATTATAAATGCTGGAAACTACACAAGGAAATCGTCTTGAAGGACTAAGTGAAAAAATATTTTTGGATCGATATGCTTGGAAAAACGCGGATACGAACGAAACGAGGGTCGGTGACGTTGTACTGGTTCTGACGAAGGAAGATCCGAAATTCCCTGCGAAGGAAGTTGGCGAAGTAATCGCGCGTAAAGGGAGTGCGGTTACGGTGAAGCTGCGAAATGGCGATCTGATTGAATCGACCGTTGAGAAGCTAACGCTCACAATTGAGAAGACACCAGAGGAAATGTGGGAGCGACTCGCGGGTGCGATGGCTTCAGTAGAAGTAACCGAAGAGAAGCGGCAGGAATGGCGAGATAGATTTAATTATATTTTGAAGGATTGGAAGCTTGTACCCGGTGGACGGATCGCGGCTGGGGCAGGTGCGAGTGAAGAGCTGACGTTATTCAATTGCTACGTCATTCCATCGCCAAAGGACAGTCGTGGCGGTATTATGCAAACACTAACAGAAATGACGGAAATAATGGCACGCGGCGGCGGTGTTGGTATGAATCTATCATCACTTCGTCCTCGCAGAGCAATCGTTGCCGGAGTTAACGGTTCTTCCAGCGGCTCCGTATCATGGGGTGGACTGTTCAGTTATGCAACAGGGTTAATTG
>NZ_JBFUHJ010000908.1:0-648 GCF_056402455.1 Paenibacillus sp. P4_A7
ATGAAGCTCAAGGAGGAGAAAAGTTGCCTCTGCACGTGTGGGCTTTGTTTCTTCACCCTATGAGTCTAATTGAAACAGAACTACAATTTATGACCCAGTTCATAAGCAAGTTGGAAGGAGGAGCCACACGATGATCATAGAACGTTTTATTCCGTTCATGGGGGAGCATTGTGAGACGACGGCCATGGGCAATCTGCTTTCCCATGCCGGCATTCGGTTGTCTGAACCGATTTTGTTCGGGATCGGAGAAGGTTTGGGGTTTATCTACTGGGATATGAAGGGGATGGATTTTCCGTTTATCGGAGGTAGAATTAAACCGGATGAACTGACAGCCCGCATTGCGTCCCGTCTAAACCTGACTCTCACGAAGCAGGAAACCACCTCTGTGACAAAAGCATGGAGCAATATCAAAGTAAATATTGATCGCGGTGTTCCCATAGGTTTAAAATTAGATTGTTATCACTTGGATTATTTTACTAATAAAATTCATTTTGCAGCACACTATGTCGCCATGTACGGATACGATGACGAATACGCTTATATGACCGATACATCCCAACAGGGAGGCGTGGTCAGAACACGCTTGGAGTCGTTGGCACTGGCTAGAAATGAAAAGGGATCCATGAGTTCCAAAAATCTCTCCTACAC
>NZ_JBFUHJ010000909.1:0-643 GCF_056402455.1 Paenibacillus sp. P4_A7
GATCAGGATGCGTCTTCTCACTGGAGGCGCCAAAGCGCTTCTGCTGCGCAAGCCGAAACTGCTCTTCGTACCATTTGAGCTTGGCTGTGAGCTCGGCGTTTTGCTGCTCTAATCTGGCGTTTTGCTGTGCCAATTCTTCTGTTATAAGTAGGGTATCCGCTCGATTTTTCATACACTATATCTTCGCCAACCGCCCTCTACATCCCTGCTACAAGGTATGAAAAATGGCGAACATTCGCGCTAAATCACAGTTTCAGCTGTGACTTTCGGATGCGCTTGCCGCTGGCTGAGTGCAAGTCCGTCTAGCAGCCAACGCAGCTCTCGAGAAGAAACCGTTACTGCCCCTTCGCTACCCGTTGGCCACTGGAACGTCCCGCGTTCAAGACGACGATAGAACAACCAAAAGCCATTGTGCTCCCAGTAAAGGATCTTGAGTTTATTGCGTTCGCGGTTGCAGAACACGAACAAACATGGGGAGAAAGGATTGAGACCAAAGCCTTCTTGCACAAGCGCAGCTAATCCGTCAATGGATTTACGAAGATCCGTTGTCCCACATGCGAGATAGACTTGTTGAGAGCTAGATAGTGTCAGCATGGTGCTTCCAAGGCTTGTACGACTTCGCGAAGTAGGCATGGATTAAACC
>NZ_JBFUHJ010000911.1:0-632 GCF_056402455.1 Paenibacillus sp. P4_A7
CCCATTGCTCATAACGGTTTACGGTGGTACAGGAATTTCAACCTGTTGTCCATCCACTACGCCTTTCGGCCTCGCGTTAGGTCCCGACTTACCCTGAGAGGACGAGCCTTCCTCAGGAACCCTTAGGCTTTCGGCGGACAAGATTCTCACTTGTCTTTTCGTTACTCATACCGGCATTCTCACTTGAATACAGTCCACCAGTCCTCACGGTCCAACTTCAATCCGTATTCAACGCTCCCCTACCCAAGTCGTAGCCTTCACTTCATTCTCGAAGGTGTTGTCTTTAGCGGAGCATTTAACCGAAATCTTGAACAACCATAAGCGGTTGATTTCGGTAAATGTCCGTGTCTGARCACTTCTTCAAAAGCAAAGTGAAGACTACGACATGTCATAGCTTCGGTGGTGTGTTTAGCCCCGTTACATTTTCGGCGCAGAGTCACTCGACCAGTGAGCTATTACGCACTCTTTAAATGATGGCTGCTTCTAAGCCAACATCCTGGTTGTCTTTGCAACTCCACATCCTTTCCCACTTAACACACACTTGGGGACCTTAGCTGATGATCTGGGCTGTTTCCCTCTTGACAATGGATCTTAGCACTCACTGTCTGACTCCCGGTAAACATGTCTATGGC
>NZ_JBFUHJ010000912.1:0-631 GCF_056402455.1 Paenibacillus sp. P4_A7
GCATTAGGCTTTAGCACGTCTATGACCGTTATTTTGCCGCAGCAAAATTCGACTCAAATTGGCTTGAAAAATAGCAGCACACGCAAGCTGCATCCTACTCTTTATCTATTACATGGGCTATCTGATGATGATACGATTTGGTCTCGTAGAACATCGATTGAAAGATATGTAGCTGAGCTGGGTTTAGCGGTCATTATGCCAAACGTTCATAAAAGCTTCTATACGGATATGGAATATGGTGATAAATATTGGACTTTCCTAACAGAGGAGCTTCCAGCAATTGCACGCTCCTTCTTTCCTTTATCTGACGCTCGCGAAGATAATTTTGTTGCAGGCTTGTCGATGGGAGGATATGGTGCTTTTAAATGGGCACTTCGGCATCCAGATCGATTTGCCGCAGCATGCAGCTTGTCTGGGGCGTTAGATATGGTCGGTCATACCAAACGTACGGATCATGCGCTTGGAAGTCGATTGTACCAGCAAATTTATGGAGATAAACAACTCGAGGGATCAGATGATGACCTGATTCAAGTGCTGAAAAAGCAATCAAAGCTTGATTTGCCAAAGCCGGAGCTATTCCAGTGCTGTGGWACCGAAGACTTCTTGTACGAAGACAATATCGTATTTCGAG
>NZ_JBFUHJ010000913.1:0-627 GCF_056402455.1 Paenibacillus sp. P4_A7
GCGCCGGAACGATCAAAGTGATTAACCGTCATTTGTTCCAATCCTTAGACAGCTATAGTCTGTCGTGGCATGTCGCTATTAATGGTATTGTTAGTCAGGAAGGGTCGGCTGTGGTGACAACAGCTCCTCAAGCAGAGCAAGTAATCACGATTCCATATGAGCTGCCGAAGCTCGCTAGTTTTACCGAAGAAGCTGTTCTAACCGTTCAGTTATTCACGAAGGAACAGATGCTATGGGCAGAAGCAGGGCATGAGATTGCATGGGAGCAATTCGTGCTGCCAGCTGTGACTGAGCTTGTTATAGCGAACAAAGTGGAGAATCTATCGCTTAAAACAGAGGATGCTGGATCTTCCTTCACTGTGAGTGGTGAGCGCTTCGCTCTGCAGTTCAATAAAGCGGACGGAAATCTAGTATCGTATTCGTGGAATGGCAAGGAGCGCCTGAAGGAAGCTCTAATTCCGAACTTCTGGCGTGCGTATACCGACAATGATCGTGGAAATAACCAAAACGTACGCTGTGCAACGTGGCGTGAAGCGGGTATTGAGCGTGAACTTCTCGGAATGTCTTTTGAGATTGGGACGAGTGAAGTTATTGTTCGCGTGAAATATAGTCTTCCGACATCAGTGT
>NZ_JBFUHJ010000914.1:0-622 GCF_056402455.1 Paenibacillus sp. P4_A7
GACATCAATCTTATGCCCTTCAATTTTCCAATCTTTAAAATCACTCTCGTTCCGAACATCTAAAATAAAAAGCTCTTGCCTATTTATTACCTGTTCAGCCAATTCACCAGCTGTCATTGGATTAATTACTGCAGACGTGTTCATAACATGAATCCCCCTTTAAATGATTTAGAATGATAAAGATATACTGGCGTCCTTAGCAAAATCAAGGAACGTAACGGCACCGCCAACTTCAATTCCATCAATTAAATCTACTTTCTTCAAGTTCATAACATCCATAGTCATCTCAGGCAATAAWCTTGACGCCCAGCTCCTGCGATATGGCAACGAGCTCAGGAATCGAAGGTACGTTGGCATTTTTAAACCCTTCTGCAAAATGCTCTTTTCCATCCGGTAAAGGCAGTGTGAGATGCGCTTGTTTGTGTATGAGGCTCAGTCCTTCAAAGGTAAAGAATATGGCCACTTCAGCATCTGTTGCCGCCGATGCAGTTGCGATATTAAATACTTTATAAGCATCGAACATTCCACCGTTGCTTGCGATAATTGCTACTTTTGTTTTCATCATAAATACCTTCCATTTAAGTTAGTTTTACTTAATTATTTTTCTCAGTAGGGCCTGTCC
>NZ_JBFUHJ010000915.1:0-616 GCF_056402455.1 Paenibacillus sp. P4_A7
CCGGGTTATCGGGCTCATTCCAAATTTCCCAATATTGAATATCATAATAGAAACCGTCTGCCCAGCCTTGATTATAGTGGCGAATGATATTTACACAAATACGAGCCCACTTCTCCATATCCTGTGGCGGATGAACATGATATTTAACAGCTGTATGCTCAATGCTTTCTCCTAACCGATAGACAATTTTTGCTCCAGTAGCAAGCACAGACGCAATATAGGTATCCGTACGTGAGAAATCATAGCTGCTTGGATCATCTACATTTTTATCGAAATCGCGAAAAATCGTATGGATATCTACTTCTCCAGGATTCGGCCAATTCGTGTCATGCAGACGGACTAGTGGTATACCAGCTTGTTGATAGTAGCTTGTCACATCTAACAGAGATCCATAGCATACAGGTCCGTTATTGACACCATGTAACCGCTTTAGTGGAGCTTTCATTCGTTCCATATGGATTACAATATCGTTCATGTTATCCCCCAGTTTAGATATATGGATGCTTTTCTTTATTGGTATTCAATCAAAGGATCCCAGAGCGTTTTATCATACGAAGGATCACCGCCTGCGCCAACAAAAAACGATAATTCATCACCTGCGTTGACTGCCACCGTA
>NZ_JBFUHJ010000916.1:0-616 GCF_056402455.1 Paenibacillus sp. P4_A7
ATAAATTCTTATATATTGAAAAAAGAATGTTGCGTCATCCATAATTCCCAGATAAAGGCGAACCTTGGTTTTATCGTATCCCTCAACCTGCCAATCGTCAAGGATATTTCATTGGTTCCATTCTATGTAAACAAAAAAAACGAGTGATGAGAGCTCCATTCCTGTCGAAATGGTTAGCGTTCTCTTTCTCACTCGTTGCTAGGTTTGTGCCTTTTTAATTTAATAATTACGTATCAGTCACTTTTTATCCACTTGCAGCAGTGTTATGCTCTTAACCGAAAATGTATCTCTAATTTTCTCTTCCGAAATGACATTCAATTTAATCAAGCTTGCAATCTTGGATGAATCCGGTTTGGATAACATACGCCATACTTCTAGGTCAGGCAGTGACTCGTAAAGCTTGTTATCATCGTATTCCTTCCGCTCTTGACGGACAATTTTAATCCGATAACTTCCAACCTCAAGATCGGATACGTCCTGTTCTGCACAATGGTTAATGATCTCATTTCTCAATTCTGAAAGCTCTTGTTCGATCTCTTTCTGCTTTTGCTTCATTTTATAAAATCGTTTTACTTTATCGTCCACTTTTTTCACGCTCCTCTTAACATATTTATGC
>NZ_JBFUHJ010000917.1:0-616 GCF_056402455.1 Paenibacillus sp. P4_A7
CTTCTCAACCTATGTATTCAGTTAAGAGTAACTGTCCATTACRACAGCTGGGTTTCCCCATTCGGAAATCCTCGGATCAATGCCTGCTTACGGCTCCCCGGGGCGGTATCGTTGTTCGCCACGTCCTTCTTCGGCTCCTAGTGCCTAGGCATCCTCCGTGCGCTCTTACTAGCTTAACCTAACGTTCCGGTTGATTTCGATGGTGACTCCGTTATCGTTTTATTTCCTGATTAGAAACCTCTTTAGAGGTGGAAATAAAATCGATAAAAGTCACTTACCATTCGAAACAACCTTCACTGGCATTACTAATCCCAGCTAAAGGATATTTCAGCAATTCTTCTTTCGTTATCCAGTTTTCAAGGTGCAAGGTAAATCGCAGCCAACCTCTCGGTTACTGCTCAGTGTCATAATCAACACTTGTTTGAAAGAGGTTTACTCTTTCAAAACTGACAACGAGTATAGCGATAAACTGCCAMGTTTATCCGAACCTCATCGGGTTCGGGTATTTCCTTAGAAAGGAGGTGATCCAGCCGCACCTTCCGATACGGCTACCTTGTTACGACTTCACCCCAATCATCTACMCCACCTTCGACGGCTAGCTCCCTCGCGGGTTACC
>NZ_JBFUHJ010000918.1:0-609 GCF_056402455.1 Paenibacillus sp. P4_A7
TTTTTAATATATAAGAATTTATAAGTTTTCACTTATAAATGTGCTTATATATCTCCGCGAAACGAATGCTTTTGCCGAAGAGGACGGCGACAGCCGTTTACGCTTATTGCAAACTATAATATCAAAATTTTTTTCAAAAAAACTATTGCAATTCTAATAGATTCTGTGTAATAATACATCTTGTGTCTCACACATAACACGCGCCGTTGTAGCTCAACTGGTAGAGCAACTGACTTGTAATCAGTAGGTTGGGGGTTCAAGTCCTCTCGACGGCACCACTTCTTTCTCGGGACGTAGCTCAGCTTGGTAGAGCACCTGGTTTGGGACCAGGGGGTCGCATGTTCAAATCGTGTCGTCCCGACCATAGTGAACACAACAAACGAAATACATACATAAAACAAAGAAAGAAGCTTGATTGCTCAAGCTTCTTTCTTTGTTTTTATTTGTTCAGCTGCCGCTAGCAGCAGCTCCGCTAGATCATCAAATCCATTTTCAATCGCGTAATCGGCTGCTGTTCTCTCGCTGTCATCCGTTAAAGTAGAATTTGCTCCTGCATTTAATAACAACTGAGTGACCTCGATATACCCATTCGACGCTGCAGTCATCAAC
>NZ_JBFUHJ010000919.1:0-604 GCF_056402455.1 Paenibacillus sp. P4_A7
ACCTGAACAATCCCATCTTCCATCTCTTCTGCTTCTATAAACATATAGGGTGAACTTGGAGCCTTCTTGCGTAGAAAAGCAAATGCTTGCATCATTGCATTCTCATCCAGTGAAATAATTACTACTTGCTGCCCATTTTCGTTAACTTCCCGCTTTACTTTAACTGCATCACGCGGAAATCTAACCCCTTGTTTGTCAACGATCAACTGATAATCAGGAACACTGGTTTGTGGTGGGACTGGAATGGTATTATTTTTTTCGCTTGCGGAAATCGCAATGTTCTTGCCAACCAGATAAGCTTGATCCTTCAAACTCGAATCAATGAGCTTCATCGATTTCCAATTCACTTCAGTCGCTCCAGTTCTCTTCGCCTCGAAGGTAAGCGTTCCAATATTGATATCGCCGTTTTGCCCAGTGATATTTCCGATTTGGGTGTGCGCTATGATGATTTCATTATTTTCGATGATCGGCATTACAGAATAACCTTCCAAACTCGATTTTGCTTCTATTAGTTTCAGTTTGTTGGGGTCAAAAGTAAATCTTGCTTCATATGCATACATATCTTTGACGTTAAGCCCGTTCAAGGTGAACGTAACTGTTTCAC
>NZ_JBFUHJ010000920.1:0-604 GCF_056402455.1 Paenibacillus sp. P4_A7
GGCATTGTGATTACAGGTTTCCCTTATTATGAGCTAAATGTGCTGCCATATACGCCGTTCGAGCTGGAGGAGCATGATCATGTGTACAAGCTTCCTGCTAGCGACAAAACGGTCGTTCGAGTGAATGATAAGCAGTCAGGTATAGGCGGCAATGATAGCTGGGGGGCGCGGCCTGAGAAGGAATATATGCTGTATGCGAACCGGGTATACACGCATCGATTCTCGTTCCAAGGTGTCTAAATAAGAGAAAGGCTGATCCTGAAGTAGCTTATGCTACGGTGGGATCAGCCTTTTTATTTAATATATACGCCGCCGAAGGGCAGCAACTCACGAAGAATGCGTTTAATGAAGCTGCTGTTCTGCAGCTGATCCTCCAGTTCAGGATCATGTGAACCGGTTTGAATGAGGACGGGACCGTTGCCCTTAATCTCCCATTGCACATTCATATGCTGACTGGCAAGCTTATTTCCATATACGGATAACTGGATGGACGCATTTGCGGGATAGGCGACTAGAGCACCTGTCTCTACATAAAGCGGTCGTTCGGGGTGAAGCTGAATTGACTTTACATCGCCAGTCGTAATAATACCCAAGTATCCGGGAC
>NZ_JBFUHJ010000921.1:0-601 GCF_056402455.1 Paenibacillus sp. P4_A7
CACTTATTCCAGGAAAGGATATGGTTTCGTTAAGAACAGGTTCAGGATATAATTTTTTCTTAGTTCAAAGTAATGATAAGAGACCATTAAGTTTTCACAATAAAGAGGGGTATCATCAGCCTGCGTTTTGCATACTTGTTGAGGATATACAGGCTGTATTTAAGAGTTTAAAAGCCAATAATGTAGAATTTGGAGATATCGTTTTAAGGGATAGGGATAGCTGCGGAACAGACTTAGAAATTTTGGACCCTGATGGTAACAAGTTTCAACTTTGCCAGCAATAATTATTAAAAAGACAATTTTTTCATTTTACTAACAGGTAACGATAGTTGAACAAATAAGGGGCAGTTTGCTTCGGCAGCTGCTCCCTTACTTTGTTAAGTTAACGGGCAGGATAATGGAGAAATTACATGGAATATATTAGGGGTTAATTCGGGTTTTGCACATTTTTATTCTGGAAACTTTATAATGATTGTTTATCAAAGTGAGGGATCGAATTGGGTTTTAACGATACTTCCCTGAAAATGAGGAGATAAAGCTTAGTTCGGAACATTCCTAATATAGATGGTCGCACTTATCTGAGTTAAGTGAGGTCCAAAGA
>NZ_JBFUHJ010000922.1:0-599 GCF_056402455.1 Paenibacillus sp. P4_A7
GATCTATCCGTACCTATGGCGCATTGGGTTATGCAGTAGCATCGCTGCTTACTGGTTATGTTATTTCTTATTATGGTGCACACAGTTTGGCATACCTTTTTGTCGTCATTGGGCTCATTAGTTTTGTTATAGGTTGGAAGATGCCTAATGCGCCTGTTACCGGTAAACCCGTTACATTAAGCAGCCTCAAGCATTTTATAAGCAATAAAGAGACGCTCTTGTTTTTACTGCTGGTATTTATCTGTTCCGTTCCTGCGAGAATGAATGATACTTTCCTTGGCGTTTATATCCGGGAGCTTGGTGGAAGCACTGAATTAGTAGGGCAAGCCTTTTTTCTCGCGGCAGGCAGTGAGATAATCGTTTTTGCTCTGAGTTTCTGGTGGATGCGTAAAGGGAAAGAATTACTGACTATTTCGTTTGCAGCTGTTTTTTATTTCCTTCGTTTTTTCATTTCAGCTTGGATTACCGATCCTCATTTGTTGGCGTATTTACAAATACTACAGCTGTTGACTTTTCCTATTTTCTACTCGGCTGCTATTCAATATTTGTATCGCATTGTACCAGCGGAGTGGCGTGCTACAGGTCAAACGGTACTAGCA
>NZ_JBFUHJ010000923.1:0-593 GCF_056402455.1 Paenibacillus sp. P4_A7
TGCGTGTTACCGCACCTTCACCCTGGACAGGGGTAGATCACACGGTTTCGGGTCTACGACCACGTACTTATTCGCCCTATTCAGACTCGCTTTCGCTACGGCTACAGCTTCCCGCCTTAACCTTGCACGTGATCGTAACTCGCCGGTTCATTCTACAAAAGGCACGCCATCACCCATTAATAGGGCTCTGACTTTTTGTAAGCGCACGGTTTCAGGTTCTTTTTCACTCCGCTTCCGCGGTGCTTTTCACCTTTCCCTCACGGTACTGCTTCACTATCGGTCACTAGGGAGTATTTAGCCTTGGCAGATGGTCCTGCCGGATTCCGACGGGGTTTCTCGTGTCCCGCCGTACTCAGGATCCGTCTCGGAGAGTGTTTGCTTTCGGTTACAGGGCTTTTACCTGCTCTGGCGGGCCTTTCCAGACCTCTTCGCCTACCAAACACCTTTGTAACTCCATGTGAGACGTCCTACAACCCCAAGGAGCWWGCTCCTTGGTTTGGGCTAATCCGCGTTCGCTCGCCGCTACTGACGGAATCACTTTTGTTTTCTCTTCCTCAGGGTACTTAGATGTTTCAGTTCCCCTGGTATGCCTC
>NZ_JBFUHJ010000924.1:0-592 GCF_056402455.1 Paenibacillus sp. P4_A7
TACCATACCTGGAGATGGTATTGCGATAGGCATTTATTACAACAAGACGATCTTTGACAAACTCAGTTTAACCGTTCCGACTACTTGGACTGAGTTCATAGAGGTACAGGAGAAAATTAAAGCGTCCGGGGTCATACCGATGGCTTTCAGTACAGAATCTGCTTCTTCTGGTCCATGGGCTGATACGATCATGCATAGTGAATTTATGCTCGATAAGATCAATGATATCGATACTAGCGGTAACGGCAGATTGGAGCCAGAAGAGACCGTTAAAGCAATTAAGGATGGAAAGTTTCCGCTTAAGGACGTCGTCAAGCAAGAGTATATGCTAATGAAGGAATGGTCACAGCATTGGCCAAAAGGCTTTAATGCGCAAATCGATGAAGAGCAGATGTTTGAATCTGGAAAAGCTGCCATGTGGATGGCGGGTAACGGATACTCAGATTACTTAATTAAATCCAATTTTGGTTTTGAATTTGGTGTGCTTAACTTCCCGGCCATTACGCAGGATGTTGCACCCGCGGCGTCAGGTAAAGCAACTAAAATTTACGGACCATGGGGACCTGCACAGTGGTTGGTACCTGGTTATTTG
>NZ_JBFUHJ010000925.1:0-587 GCF_056402455.1 Paenibacillus sp. P4_A7
CCTCTAGATCATGATTAAATCTAAARATCTTCCCATGAGGTACTCCACGGTCTAAAAAAGYTTGTGCATGGCTCTCTCCCTTGGACACATCCAAACCAATGACTGGATTCATGACATCACTCCTGTAGTATTTTCACCGGCAACCCCTAACCTTCTTGTCTTCCACACTATCGCATGTGATACGGGATCAACGTCYSARCCRGCCTAACCATGGTTGAACAAGTAGGGGGGATGAACAGAATAGCACTCGGGATCTAAGTCCCACGGGCAGGTACGTTCTATCCCCGGCTACCGTTATCTTACGACCACACAAAAATGAGGTCCACCAGAAAGATCTGGTGACCTCATAATACGAACGGGCAGGTTAACGCAACCAATCACCATTTTTATCGTCTAAAAAAGCAGAGGGGGAATTGTATGCGGAAACCTATATTAGTAAGTGTTATTTTAGTTCTTGTGGTTGGAATGGTGGTACTGTATAAGTTTCAAATACATTCAGCCTCGCTTAGTTTTAATGAAATTGCTCCACCAGGAAATTTCGTAAAGTTAGCATATCGAGACGGGTGGAACGGCTTGCTTTACGAGAC
>NZ_JBFUHJ010000926.1:0-585 GCF_056402455.1 Paenibacillus sp. P4_A7
CTTTAAGCAGATGATACGCTTCACCAATGAGCTGCATATCGCCGTATTCAATGCCGTTGTGTACCATTTTGACATAGTGGCCAGCGCCTTCTGCTCCAATATAGGTGCAGCAAGGTTCACCGTCTACTTTGGCCGAGATCGCTGTCAGGATTGGTTCAACCAGCTCGTAGGCGTCTCTTTGACCACCTGGCATAATTGCAGGACCCTTAAGTGCCCCCTCTTCACCACCCGAAACGCCAGCGCCAATAAAGCGGAAGCCTTGCGCTTGAAGGTCTTTGTTTCTGCGCTGTGTATCAGGGAAATACGCGTTTCCACCGTCAATCAGAATATCTCCTTGATCTAAGTATGGCACCAGTTGATTAATCGTATCATCAGTAGGTTGACCCGCTTTGACCATGATGAGGATTTTTCGAGGCGTTTCCAGCGATTGGACGAATTCCTCCACACTGTAAGTGCCTACGAAATTTTCCCCTTGTGCTTCCAATAATAGTTCATTCGTTTTCTCAGCTGAACGGTTGTATAGGGCAACTGAGAATCCTTTACTTTCAATATTCAAAGCTAGGTTCTTACCCATTACGGCTAAAC
>NZ_JBFUHJ010000927.1:0-578 GCF_056402455.1 Paenibacillus sp. P4_A7
CGCCTAGCATTGATCTCAAGGGGACCGTCGATGGTGGAATCATGCGTGGTTTAGGAAGAATGCTTAGCGGGGAAACCTTCTTCTTCCAAGAAATGACGGCAGTACGGGGGCAAGGCGAAGTGATGCTTGCTCCCCCCTCCCTCGGGGATATAGAGGCGATTGAGCTTGATGGCTCTTATAAGCTATTGGTGCAAAAGGATGGATTTTTAGCTGGCACAAGCGGCATCGAAGTCAATACCAAGATGCAAAACCTAGGTAAAGG
Organism: Paenibacillus sp. P4_A7; assembly: GCF_056402455.1. NCBI lineage: Bacteria > Bacillati > Bacillota > Bacilli > Caryophanales > Paenibacillaceae > Paenibacillus > Paenibacillus sp. P4_A7. Next base: position 263 of record NZ_JBFUHJ010000927.1, read on the forward strand.
GTTATTGTCAGGCGAGGGCTTCTTTATCGTAGAAATCAGCGGAAAAGGTACCGTATTCCTATCTTCTTACGGAGCTATTCATGCTATTAATTTGAGTGCGGGCGAAGAGGTTGTCATCGATAATGGCCACTTGGTCGCATGGCCGGGATATATGAATTATAGTATTGAGAAAGCATCGAAAGGCTGGCTATCCAGCTTAACTAGCGGAGAAGGTCTCGTATGTAGGTTCCGAGGAGAAGGCGTGGTTCTCGTTCAAACTCGAAGCCCTGCAAGCTTCGGCACATGGCTGAAGAAGTTCATACCAGGCGGTCAATAG
>NZ_JBFUHJ010000928.1:0-563 GCF_056402455.1 Paenibacillus sp. P4_A7
GTTTACCCTAATAAGGAAGAGCTGAAAGAAGAAGTATCGAAGGGATTTCTTATTATTAAGAACCTATTAATAAGTTTATCTGAAGAAGAACTGCTAAAAACGCAGTTAGTGAGAAAGAAGGAACGAACCCATCTCGATATGCTGCACCAATGCGCTGCGCACTATTCGGAGCATTTGGGGCAAATCTTTTACATAGCTAAGCTATGTCTAAAGGCTACCTATCAATCAACTTCCATCAAAACGCCTCTCACTTTTCAAATAAGGGCTGCAATTGAGCTAGACGTTCCTTTTTTATGGGAGATGCTATACGAATCTATGTATGTTCCAGAAGGTAACGAGCCCTTTAGCAGAGATATTATTCATGATCCTTATCTATCTAAGTATGTAGAAGGATGGGGCCGAGATGGTGATCTTGGCAGTATTGCTGTTAATAGCGAAGGAGAATCTATTGGGTCAATAACAGCTCGATTCTTCAATTCCAATAACAAGGGTTTCGGATATGTAAGTAATGATATACCCGAACTTGGGATGGCCATTTTGCCGAGATACAGAGGGAAAGGAAT
>NZ_JBFUHJ010000929.1:0-558 GCF_056402455.1 Paenibacillus sp. P4_A7
TGCAACAGTTGTAGAGCGTTGTTAGCAGCATTCTATGACATGAGATATTAGGGCTGGAAACCATTTAACCCATTTCGGAAAGGAGAATGTATCTAATGAAAGAACTGTTGACATCATTCACCGATGCTGTGAGTGAGATCCCCGAAGGTGCGACTATTATGGTCGGAGGTTTTGGACTGGTTGGCATTCCTGAGAAATTAATCTCGGCATTGGCTGATCTCGGAACTCCCAATTTGACCGTCATTTCCAATAACTGCGGAGTCGACGATTGGGGGCTCGGATTGCTGCTGCGAAATAAACAGATTAAGCGGATCATCGCATCGTATGTGGGAGAGAACAAGGAGTTCGAACGTCAAGTGTTAAGTGGTGAAATTGAAGCAGAATTAATTCCACAGGGTACTCTTGCTGAAAGAATCCGAGCTGGAGGTGCAGGTATCCCCGCTTTTTATACATCTGCTGGAGTCGGAACTCCACTCGCCGATAGTCGGGAAACACGTGTTTTTGACGGCAAAGAATATTTATTGGAGCACGCCTTAACCGCAGACTTCAGCCTAATAC
>NZ_JBFUHJ010000930.1:0-557 GCF_056402455.1 Paenibacillus sp. P4_A7
ATATCTACCTTTTAAATCATCTGGGAAATGCATTGAATTAAACTCAAACATTTTATTTCCTATAAAGGCTTTGTCGGCACTATTCAATTCATTGGATAAATATAATTCCATCTGTTTTTCCACTCCTGTTCTCACTTGTAATCAGCTGAAATGAGTTTTTAAATATAACTTACCATATTGTTCCTATATAAAAGTAAGAAAGAATGATTATATCTAAACTTTATTTAGATTAAGTAGACTGCACAGTTCAAAGCGAAGTTATTCGATGTGATTTTTCAAAAAAAAGGGTTACAACCGGAATAACCGGATATGTAACCCTTCTTGGATTGTATTTTATTTAACTATATTAATCTAGCTGGTAACATGCTCAATAAATGAATTTACTAAACAATGAGGGGTTTTCATGGTCGAGCTTAGTTGGGGAACAAATAATGTCCCAATGAAAAATTTGTATTCAGGTATTTCAATTATTCGCGGTTCTCCTTGTGTGTCTGTTCCCACTATTCTTAAACCCGACTCGTTAATTTGAGTTTGATAGGCTGAGTTAAGTCCATAAT
>NZ_JBFUHJ010000931.1:0-556 GCF_056402455.1 Paenibacillus sp. P4_A7
TTGTTTTCTCTTCCTCAGGGTACTTAGATGTTTCAGTTCCCCTGGTATGCCTCTATTCAACCTATGTATTCAGTTGAAAGTAACTGTCCATTACGACAGCTGGGTTTCCCCATTCGGAAATCCTCGGATCAATGCCTGCTTACGGCTCCCCGGGGCGGTATCGTTGTTCGCCACGTCCTTCTTCGGCTCCTAGTGCCTAGGCATCCTCCGTGCGCTCTTACTAGCTTAACCTAACGTTCCGGTTGATTTCGATGGAGACTCCGTTATCGTTTTATTTCCTTGATTAGTAACCTCTTTAGAGGTGGAAATAAAATCGATAAAAGTCGCTTACCATTCGAAACAACCTTCACKGGCATTACTAATCCCAGCTAAAGGATATTTCAGCAATTCTTCTTTCGTTATCCAGTTTTCAAGGTGCAAGGTAAATCGCAGCCAACCTCTCGGTTGCTGCAAGGTGTAATAATCAACACCTGCTTGGCGACGTCCTACTCTCCCAGGACCCTGCGGTCCAAGTACCATCGGCGCTGAAGGGCTTAACGGTCGTGTTCGGTATGGG
>NZ_JBFUHJ010000932.1:0-541 GCF_056402455.1 Paenibacillus sp. P4_A7
ATCGTTACGTTGCTCGTCATTATTTGGCTTGTAAACTTGACGCCCGTGGAAGCTATGTCTGCAAAGCAGGTTGTAATCACGAAAACATACGAATTGACCTCAAGCGCAGCTTACATTGAATTTCAATTAGACGGTTACGATGGGAAGTTTACTTCAACATTAAAATTGCCTGACGGTCACATTATTACTAACACGAAAAGCACGAACATAAATGATCCTGATAAATCATATTGGGTTAATGTTTATCGCATAGATAATGCAAACAAGGGGAAATACACGTTCACCATTAAAGCGCCAAAGCAGGCCTACTATAATCTGCGTGTGGATATTCCCTTGTTCTCAGATATAGCAGGCCACTGGGCGAAGCAAGAAATCACAGAGTTTGTACAGAAGGGAATCGTAGGCGGTTACGGTAACGGGAAATTCGGGCCAAACGATGCTGTTACCGGCGAAGCGCTTATTAAAATGGTTGTCGTGTCACTTACTGAGGAACAGTCACACGGTAAACTGCAATGGTTGCGATCCTTCCGCTGGCGGGTGA
>NZ_JBFUHJ010000933.1:0-540 GCF_056402455.1 Paenibacillus sp. P4_A7
CATTAACGCCCCAGCCCATGTAGACGAAAATATAGTCATTGCCGCTCGCTGAGATCAAGTCGTAATGACCGCGATTGTCCTTATAGGATTCACCATAGAAAGGTTTATCCTCGAAGCGTGCCTTGCCAAAATACTGCGAAAACGCCGAGTAATCCGGTACCGAGTTTGCTCCTCCATCAAATACATCATGGTTCCCGGCTACTACTCCGTATGGGATGTCAGCATCCTCAAGCACCTTCATGAACTTATCCGCCCGGTCCCACTGATCCATGTTAGCTGAGAAATTAACGATATCACCAACGTGCGCCACGTAGCGAATATTCATCGCTTCCTTATTGTCCCTAATCCATTCGACCTGAGCTTGGAAGTATTCAGGTATAATTTCCGCATAAAGCTGCGTATCAGGCATGGCTACAAACGTATAATCGTAATCATCCCGTCCCGGAATCAGGTCCTGAATTAGCGCTTGAACCTGGCCGTTGCTAACATACTCAGCGGCTGGTACGGAAGCAGCCAAAGTGAAGTCCTCCTCTGAAAGGG
>NZ_JBFUHJ010000934.1:0-526 GCF_056402455.1 Paenibacillus sp. P4_A7
GGCTTACTGATTTCTATGTTGAGCAACTGTTTTTCTTTTTTTATCCCGTGAAAAGATATCGCAAGCTTAAAACACAGAAAAGCAAAATATCCACCTACAGTGTTTAGTATAATATCATCAATATCAGTGCTTCCAGCTGAAAATATGAGCTGAGTAATTTCAATGGTGAAGGAAACTAAGAAAAGTACAAGAAATGATTTTATCGTAGTTGTAAATGGTTTATACAGAAAGTGAAGGTATATACCTAAAGGCATCAGCATTATAAGGTTCCCAACGATTTGTCTTTCTAATAAAGAATAGTCGCTGAAGATATTAAATGGGACGATATTGATACCTCTTATCCAATAAGAATTGGAAAAGCCATTCTCCATCGACAATGGAAAAAGAGTTAAATAATATACACATAAAATATATACGTAGAAACTTGCTTGAACAATAAGAAGAGGAATAGATGACTGTTTTCTTTTGTAAGTATCAATGATTACAAAGATAGTCAAAGGTATTGTGTTTATTAAAACATCTGAAA
>NZ_JBFUHJ010000935.1:0-515 GCF_056402455.1 Paenibacillus sp. P4_A7
AACCTAGAGAAGGGGAATTCGTTTTTGATGGAATCGCGGATTTAGAGCAATTCCTTCAGATCGCAGCCGATGTTGGGTTGCTCGCTATTGTTCGTCCAAGTCCGTATATTTGTGCAGAGTGGGAATTCGGTGGCTTGCCCGCTTGGCTGCTTGCCGATTCCGATATGAGACTGCGATGCTTTCATCAGCCTTTCTTGGATAAAGTCGATGCTTATTACGATGTATTGCTGCCGAAGCTCAAGCCCCTGCTTTATACGAACGGGGGACCTATCATTGCCATGCAAATCGAGAACGAGTACGGCAGCTACGGAAACGATAAGAAATACTTAGAATATTTAAAAAATAGCATGGAGAAACGAGGTATGGATGTTCTTCTATTCACCTCGGATGGACCTCTGGATTACTTGCTGCAGGGGGGAATGATTGATGGTGTGCTGGAAACCGTTAATTTCGGCTCTCGTCCCACTGAGTCATTCGCGGAATTGAGAAAATATCAAAGCGATAAACCTCTAATG
>NZ_JBFUHJ010000936.1:0-508 GCF_056402455.1 Paenibacillus sp. P4_A7
CCCCATTGCTCATAACGGTTTACGGTGGTACAGGAATTTCAACCTGTTGTCCATCCACTACGCCTTTCGGCCTCGCGTTAGGTCCCGACTTACCCTGAGAGGACGAGCCTTCCTCAGGAACCCTTAGGCTTTCGGCGGACAAGATTCTCACTTGTCTTTTCGTTACTCATACCGGCATTCTCACTTGAATACAGTCCACCAGTCCTCACGGTCCAACTTCAATCCGTATTCAACGCTCCCCTACCCAAGTACCTAATGGYACATGTCATAGCTTCGGTGGTGTGTTTAGCCCCGTTACATTTTCGGCGCAGAGTCACTCGACCAGTGAGCTATTACGCACTCTTTAAATGATGGCTGCTTCTAAGCCAACATCCTGGTTGTCTTTGCAACTCCACATCCTTTCCCACTTAACACACACTTGGGGACCTTAGCTGATGATCTGGGCTGTTTCCCTCTTGACAATGGATCTTAGCACTCACTGTCTGACTCCCGGTAAACATGTCTATGG
>NZ_JBFUHJ010000937.1:0-506 GCF_056402455.1 Paenibacillus sp. P4_A7
CGAGGAATCGGGGAGTACCAATTGGAGGATCTGGAGCGGGAGCCTTCAAAATTGATAATTGTGCCAAGCCCGCATAATTTCAGCGATGAGGCTTTTGATCGATTGATTGAGCTGGCTAAGAATGGAAGCACAGTGCTATGGACCGGGCCGCTACGCAGGGACGCTTATTGGGGACCTGCAAATGAGCGTCTTCAGGCTGAAATCGGTGAGACGACACACGGCAACGTTTTGCGTGAGGAAGCGATGCTGCTGAATGGAAAGCTTTACCCCGCTTCATTCGGGGATCGGAAAATCGGCACGGTTGCGATTGATGTTCCAGCTCGCGGAGGTAAAACGGCAAACAATAACGGAGCACATTGTCCAATCACAGTGGAGCTCGGAGAAGGCCGCTTCATCTGGTGTCCGCTTCCGCTGGAGCTGAATGACCGCTGGGAACCGCTACAAGCGATGTACACGGAAGCAGCACGCATATCAGGAGTTCAATATGAGCTTGATTGGTTGAGCGG
>NZ_JBFUHJ010000938.1:0-504 GCF_056402455.1 Paenibacillus sp. P4_A7
CACTCCGACAGAGCTTATAGTTCCCTTTCGATCGTAAACATTTTCACGTCTTCGTAAAATTCTTCCCAGCTTACCGTTGCTCCTAGTGCTGTTGCGAAGGCACGTGCAGGCACATAAGTAACGCCGTTAATCGTTGTAACAGGGAAGTTCCATTTCACACTTTTTCCGTTAATGGTCGCCTTATCACTGCCGACCTTCACAGCAATAGTCGTATTTGTTGCTTCATCGAACACTTTGATGCTTTTTGTCTTCGCATCGTATTCTAGTACAGCACCTAACTGCTCTGCTGTATCACGAAGAGGAATAATCGTAATATATCCTGGTACAATAATCGGAGGATTATAATAATCATCTGAGAACGAGCTTACCGATTGTTTTGTAATATGAAGCTTGTTTCTCAATAGATCATAGATAGCCGATTTTTCATCGAATTGCTTTAAAACTTGGTACCCTTGCATATCGAACATTTTCTCTATAGCAAACGCAGAAGTCGGTGCAACAGCC